>NZ_QSNX01000006.1:0-281355 GCF_009498575.1 Rahnella sp. RcJ3 | reverse complement strand
TGTCAGGGAAGTGAGAGAAAAAAGGTCGAAATATCCCTTAAAAAACAATGCCGGTCACCTTAAGTGACCGGCATTACCCTTTGCAGGTGCCTTTTTGCTGTCTGAATGTCCGCTGTTTGATCAAACGGCTTTCGGGATTTCAGAGTGCTGTTTTTCGCTCTGGCGGTTTGAAGGCTGGGCGAAGTAGGTTTTGTCTTCCCAGCGCAGCATGGTCAGGTCACCGCCCCAGCAGCAGCCGGTATCCAGCGCATAAATGCCTTCCGGCGTGCCTTTCCCTTCCAGTGATGCCCAGTGTCCGAACGCAATACTGTAGCCTGCTTCCTGTAAAGGCCCCGGAATATCAAACCAGGGTTTCAGCGGCTTCGGCGCGTTTTCCGGGATATCTTTGCAGATCATATCCAGTTGTCCGTTCGGGAAGCAATAACGCATGCGGGTGAAAGCATTGGTGCTGAAACGCAAACGCGCCAGACCCGTCAGTTCAGGATGCCAGTTGTTCGGCATATCGCCATACATCGCATCCAGAAACAGCGGATAAGTATCGCTGCTCAGGACGGCTTCCACTTCACGGGCGCACATTTGAGCGGTGTCGAGATCCCATTGCGGCGTGATCCCTGCGTGGGCCATGACCAGCTTCAGATCTTCATCAACCTGCAGTACCGGCTGGCGGCGCAACCAGTTGATCAGTTCGTCAGCGTCTTCGGCTTCAAGCAAGGGCGTGATGCGGTCTTTCGGTTTGTTGAAACTGATCCCCGCGTAAACCGCCAGCAGATGCAGATCGTGGTTACCGAGCACCATCCGGACACAATCCCCCAAACCGCTGACAAAACGCAGCACTTCGAGCGAGGACGGACCGCGGGCGACTAAATCACCCGTCAGCCACAGGACATCGTTTTGCGGATTAAAATCCACCTGCGCCAATAGCGCCTTGAGTTCATCGATGCAGCCGTGAACATCACCAATAAGATATGTCGACATGAGGATTAATTTATCAGCGTAGGGATGGCGAGGCGGAAGACCGGAACAGGCACACGGAAGGTTTCACCGTCTTGTGCGACCATTTCATAATGGCCTTCCATCGTGCCCAGTGGCGTTTCTAAAATAGCGCCGCTGGTATAGTAAAATTCATTGCCTGGCAGGATCAGCGGTTGTTCACCGATGACCCCTTCACCCTGGACTTCAGTCTGGCGACCGTTACTGTTGGTTATCAGCCAGTAACGGCGAAGCAGTTGCACATTAAAACGCCCCAGATTGCGGATGGTGATGGTGTAAGCGAAGACAAAACGTTCTTCTTCGGGTATCGACTGTGACTCAACGTAGATACTTTGCACCTGAACACAAACGCGGGGCGAATTAAGCATAACGCTACTCCTGAAGTTCCGGGGTTTTAGGTCGTGTGGACAACCAGTTAGCCAGTTTACAGAATTGCTCTACAGAAATATTTTCAGCACGCATGCTGAGATCTAAACCCAGTTCGGTCATTTGTTCAGGAGTGAACAGGTGGCCGAGGCTGTTGCGCACTGTTTTACGACGCTGGTTGAAAGCATCCGTTGTCAGACGGCTCAGAATGCGAATATCAGGCACCGGATACGGGATCACTTCATGCGGCACTAAACGTACCACAGCGGATTCCACTTTAGGCGCCGGTGTGAAGGATTCTGGTGGAACTTCCAGAACCGGGATCACGTTGCAATAATATTGCGCCATCACCGTTAAACGACCATACGCTTTGCTGTTCGGGCCTGCAACCAGACGGTTTACCACTTCCTTCTGCAACATAAAATGCATGTCTTTGATGGCGTTGGTATAAGTGAACAAATGGAACATCAGCGGCGTAGAAATGTTGTACGGCAGGTTACCAAAGACACGCAGCGGCTGACCGAGCTCTTCAGACAGTTCGCCGAAATTGATTTTCATCGCATCAGACTGGATGACCCGGAGTTTGCCCTGAAACTTAGGGTTATTTTCCAGACGTGTTGCCAGATCACGGTCGAGTTCGATGACCGTCATGCTGTCCAGGCGCGAAGCAACAGGCTCAGTTAACGCCGCCAGACCCGGACCGATTTCAACGACGGCCTCGCCCGGCATAGGGTGAATGGCCGACACGATGCTATCGATAACAAACTGATCGGTTAAGAAGTTTTGCCCAAAACGTTTACGGGCAAAGTGACCTTGGTGGACTCTACTATTCATTGTTGTTATTTATCGTTGCTGTTATTTGCCATGTGAATGGCGAGATTTATTGCTGTCTTGAAACTGCCCGCATCGGCGGTGCCGGTGGCGGCGAGTTCAAGGGCGGTACCGTGATCAACGGAAGTCCGGATAAAAGGCAGGCCGAGTGTGATATTCACTGCGCGACCAAATCCCTGATATTTTAGCACCGGAAGGCCCTGATCGTGATACATCGATAAAACAGCATCGGCATGTTGCAGATATTTAGGCTGGAATAACGTATCAGCGGGCAGCGGGCCGATGAGATTCATCCCTTGCTGGCGCAGTTCGTCCAGGGCAGGAATGATAATGTCGATCTCTTCGTGCCCCATGTGGCCACCTTCGCCGGCATGTGGATTCAGGCCACACACATAAATTTGCGGCTCGGTAATACCAAATTTGGTTTTCAGATCATGATGCAAAATGGTGATGACTTCATGCAGGCATTCGCGGGTAATTGCACCCGGCACCGCCAGCAAAGGCAAATGCGTGGTCGCCAGCGCAACGCGCAACTCTTCGGTTGCCAGCATCATCACAACACGGTCGCAATGGCTGCGGTCAGCGAAGAATTCGGTATGGCCGATGAAGGGAATTCCGGCATCGTTGATAATGCTTTTTTGAACCGGGCCGGTGATCAGTGCAGCGAATTCACCGCTGATAGCACCGTCGCAGGCACGTGCCAGCGTTTCCACCACGTAGGGCGCATTAGCCACATCAAGTTTACCTGCGGTCACCGGGACGGCGAGTTTAACAGGCAAAACGGTCAATGTGCCCGCAGCCTGAGGCTCTGGCGGACGCGCGCTCTGATAATCGCGTAAGCGGATATTCAGGCCGAGTTTCTCAGCACGTTCAAGCAGTAAGGCCGGATCGACACAGACCACTAACTCAACAGGCCATGCCTGCTGAGCCAGCGCCAGTACCAGATCCGGCCCAACCCCGGCCGGTTCGCCGGGGGTAATGACCACAGATTTTGTCACGGAAGTATTATTTTCCATTCCCATCCATAATTTTCACATACGCTTCAGCACGTTGTTCCTGCATCCACGTCTGGGCTTCTTCCGCAAATTTGCGGTTGAACAGCATGCGGTAAGCACGTTCTTTCTGTGCCGCATCTGTTTTATCAACCTGACGGGTGTCGATAAGTTGGATCAAGTGCCAGCCAAACGAAGAGTGAACCGGTGCACTGATTTCACCTTTTTTCAGGTTCATCAACGCATCACGGAACGCAGGATCGTACATGTCTGGTGACGCCCAACCTAAATCGCCGCCCTGATTAGCAGAGCCAGGATCCTGAGAAAGCTGTTTGGCTTCATCAGCGAATGTGGCTTTACCGCTCTTAATATCAGCCGCAACCTGTTCCAGCTTCGCACGCGCCTGCGCATCCGTCATTACGACAGAAGGTTTCAGCAGGATATGACGGGCGTGAACCTCGGTGACAGAAACCGTTTTATTGTCGCCACGGATATCGTTCACTTTCAGAATGTGGAAACCAACACCAGAACGAATCGGGCCAATGACCTGGCCTTTCTGAGCGGTGCTTAACGCCTGAGCAAACAGGGAAGGCAGTTCCTGCAATTTGCCCCAGCCCATGTTGCCGCCTTTCAGTGCCTGGGAATCAGCCGAGTAGGTGATAGCCAGTTTGCCAAAGTCCGCACCATTGTTCAGATCAGCAACAATTTTCTTCGCCAGCTGTTCTGCAGAATCAACCTGATCCTGAGTTGGGTTTTCTGGCAGTGGCAACAGAATATGGCTGAGGTTGAATTCAGCACCGCTGCCGTTTTGCGCCGCAACCTGTTTGGCAAGCTGATCCACTTCCTGAGGCAGTATGGTGACACGGCGACGCACTTCACTGTTACGTACTTCGCTGATGATCATTTCCTTGCGAATCTGCGTACGGTAAGTGCTGTAGTTCATTCCGTCATAAGCCAGACGGCTGCGCAGTTGATCAACAGAAATGTTGTTTTGCTGTGCAATACCTGCAATGGCTTTATCCACGTCCTGATCGGTTGGCGTGATGCCCATTCGGGTCGCCATTTGTAACTGGATCTGATCCATGATCAAACGGTCGAGGATCTGGTGACGCAGAGTCGCATCATCCGGCAACTGCTGTTTAGCCTGCTGTGCCTGCTGTTTTACAGAATTAAACAAGCTATCAACGTCACTTTGCAATACCACGCCGTTGTTAACGACGGCGGCAACTTTATCAACTTCCTGAGGGGCAGCAAACGCAGTGCTGGCACAAAGCGTCACGCCGAGGAGAAGTGTTCTCCAGTTCTTCATACTTTTTCCATTTGTCTAATCCGCAAGCGCGGGTTTCAAGTTCACTGAATTCGTCGTGTCTTCACGAAATGAATCGTGTTTCGGGCTTAGAAAGCGCGTTGATAAGGCAGTATGCCGCTGGCCAACATTTCTTTCGTTCCGAGGGTTTGATTGTTACCCAGGCCTCTAAGTTCAATATTGAAACCAATCTTATTGTCATATTTACTTTCTGACTTAACCGTATCGTAGCTGGTGATCTTACGTTCATAACCAACATTGATAGCCCAGCAGCATGTGTTGTATTGCAAACCAATAAGCTGATCGGCTGGCTGCTGTGCTTTGGTGTCGTAATAATACGCCCCCACGATTGCCCAACGGTCAGCAATCGGCCAACTGGCGATGCCGCCAACCTGCGAAATACCGTCCTGATAACCCGGGTTGGTAACGTTAGGTAACGTTGCCTGAATATATTCCGGGCTGGCGTAACGGTAACTCAGCTGAATCATTCTTTCTGAGTCTGCGCGGTACTCAAGCACGGCATCGCCTAAAGCCAGCGCATCCAGACGGGTGTCATACTGCACGCCGCCACGGATACCCCAGAAATTGTTGATTTTGTAGTAGCTGTCACCGGCCCACACCAGGCTGCCCGTATCATCATTTTTATCCAGGACGCTATCAACGTCACCGGTGCGTGGCGGCTGGAAGTAATAAATCTGACCGGCAGAGGCATTAAAGCGCTCTTCCAGATTTTCGTCATAGATACGGGTCGTTAAACCGCTCGCCACCTGGTTTGCAGAGGCAATACGGTCCAGACCACTGTAGCTTTTATCGCGGAACAGGCCGGTGTAGTCGGACTGTAACAGCGTCGAGTCATAGGTATTGATCGAGCTCTGATTGCGGTAAGGGATATACAGGTACTGCACGCGCGGTTCGAGGGTCTGGGTGTAGTCACTGTTCCAGTCCATCGTGCGGTCGAACACCATTTTGCCGTCGCTTTTAAACTCAGGCATCGTACGGTTCACGGATGAACGCAGTTTGGTGTTCGGATTGCTATCGTAATACGCGTCCGGAATATCCTGCTGATAGTGGGTTGTCATCAGCTTCACTTCGTTATCCAGACTTCCCCAGCCATTACTGAGTGGCAGGCTGATAGTCGGTTCGAAGTGTGTACGCACGGCTTCCGGGTTGTCAGGGTTTACGCTGGTGAATTTCACCGCCTGACCGTACAGATGCAGGTCAAACGGGCCCACATCATTTTTGTAATAGTTAATATCCAGCTGTGGCTGTGCACGGTAAGCGTTGGCGTTCCCGAAATCTGAGAACACCTGGAACTGCTTACTGGCCAGTGTGACATCCCAGTTTTGGTTCGCGTAACCTACGCTGAATTTCTGCGTGGAATAGCCGTCAGTACTGGAACCGTATTTCGAATCGAAATCGGTGAAGTAATAAGGGTCACTGACCTTGGTATAGTCGACGTTGAAGCGCCAAACCTGATCGTATACACCGGCATGACGCCAGTAATACATCCAGCGCTTGGTTTTATCGCTGGTACGGTTTTCATCTTCGACATACTGCTGATCGATTTTCTTATCGTTACCCAGATAATCGAATTCCATCAGACCCGCACCGGCAACGGTCAGGTAGCGGAATTCATTTTGCAGTTGCAGACCACGGTTGCTCATGTAATTGGGTGTAATCGTGGCATCGTAGTTTGGCGCAATGTTCCAGTAGTAAGGAACGGTGACACCAACGCCATTATTGCTGCTGTAGTTAGCATTAGGGATAAGGAAACCGGAACGACGCTTATTGCCAATCGGCAACTGCATGTACGGGCTGTAGAACACCGGCACCGGACCGATATGGAAGCGGGCATTCCAGATTTCAGCCACTTCTTCCTGACGATCCTGAATCACTTCGGAACCGACGACGCTCCAGCTGTTATCGCCAGGCAGACAGGTGGTAAATGTACCGTTATCCATGATGGTGTAACGGTTGTTGTCACGCTGCTTCATTTTGTCAGCCTGACCACGTCCCTGACGGCCGACCATCTGGTAGTCGCCATCCTGAACATCAGTATCTTTGGTGGTCAGGTTCGCAAAGCCTTTCGGGCCATTCAGCTTGATTTGGTTATCGTTATAACGCACGTTGCCGGTCGCAGTAGCGGTTCGGGTCGGGGTCGGCTGATTGGGATTGGCGATTTGATTAAGCTGAACCTGATCAGCATCCAGTGTGCTGTTGCCCTGAACAACGTTAACGTTGCCGCTAAACAGCGCACTGTCAGGATAATTGCCGGTCGCCTTATCGGCGTTGATGGTCACAGGCAGTGAATTAGGATCACCCTGCACCAAAGGTTTGTCATAGGTCGGAACGCCGAGCATACATTGTGCTGCGAGATCGGCCATTGCGCCGTGACTGTACAATACTGACCAGATTGTGGCGGCCAGCATTGTCGGTAAGCGTGTTTTCAGACGTCTGTTTTTCATACGTAAAATGGTGTTCCGTCATCAGAGGCATCATGCCGGCAAACGGTCAGAGACTATCTCACTCATCATGGTTGCGCTAGTGTTAAATCCCACCTGTTACGTTGCTGCCGTTAGGCACAACGATAAATGCCGGTTATGATAAAGCAATTTTTAAGCGACGGCATGGCGAATTGAGGAGTATATGCAGTATTGGGGAAAACTGCTCGGACTTATCCTGGGCTTATGGTCCGGTTTAGGCTTCTGGGGAATTGTAGCAGGGCTGCTGATAGGGCATATGTTTGATACCGCGCGTTCAGCGAAACGCAGAGGGTATTTTGCCGATCAGCAGACACGTCAAACCATCTTTTTCCGCACCACGTTTGAGGTGATGGGAAATCTGACTAAATCAAAAGGCAGAGTTACCGAGGCGGATATTCAGATCGCCAGTCTTTACATGGAACGTATGCAGTTGCACGGCGAGCAGCGCGAAGCCGCACAACGCGCTTTTCGCGACGGGAAAGAAGCTGACTATCCCTTGCGTGAGAAAATGCGCGAACTGCGCACTGCGTGTTTTGGTCGTTTTGACCTGATACGGACTTTTCTGGAAATCCAGATCCAGGCCGCGTACGCCGACGGTTCATTGCATCCCAATGAACGCGAAGTGTTGTACGTGATTGCTGAAGAGCTTGGGATTTCACGGATGCAGTTCGATCAGTTCCTGCGCATGATGGAAGGCGGCCAGCAGTTTGGCGGTCACCAGCAGGGGGGGCGCTCGTATGGCGGCGGTTATCACCAGACGCAGCAAGGCCCGACGCTGGCAGATGCCTGCAAAGTGCTGGGCGTGAATGCCACCGACGACGCAACGACCATTAAACGTGCCTACCGCAAACTGATGGGCGAGCATCATCCTGACAAACTGGTGGCGAAAGGTTTACCGCCTGAAATGATGGAAATGGCGAAGGAAAAAGCACAGGCGATTCAGGCGGCGTATGACCTGATCAAACGTGAAAAAGGCTTTAAATAACGTCATCATTAAAAAGGCGCTCTTTCAGAGCGCCTTTTGCTTTGTGGGACACAGCCTTGTGTCAGGTGTCAGAACTTAAACGTCACCCCTGCCACAGCCTGCCAATAATCTACCCCTTCATCTTCCAGCCTGTGCTGATACTGTACACCGGTATTCAGTGACACATTCGGCATCGGATTGCTGATAATCCCCAGGTCTAGCATCCCGGAACTGCCTGCAGCACCGCTGTGGAAGCTGTTGCTGACGTCGCTGTAGGTGACTCCGATGTCCACTGACGCATCGTCTCTGAGATCTGTAATGAACAATGTATTCGCCGTAATCGCCCATTTACCAGCATTTGCGGTATCCCAGTCGTAGCGGTAACGCATCCCTAAGCGGGCAGTCTGACGGGTGATATCGTCATAATGAACCTTCGTATTATCAATATCCGTAAAATCATCGACTTGCAGGCGCTGAATACCAAATCCAACTAATGGTGTCAGCACATGATTGCCCGCCTGGATTTTATATCCCACATCCACAGAGCCACCGAAGGAGGTCGCACTGATATCCGCCACGTCACTGCCGCGTAGGTCAGTCGATACATTGCCGTCATAGATGGCGACGTCCGAAGCTACATCCACCGTTAAACCGCTGACATACTGATACGACAGCAGTGAAGAGAGTCCCCAGGTGGTGTATTGCGTTTTGCTGTTGCCGTCGGCGGCATCCGGCGTGACATCCAGATTAGCGCTGGAAAGGCCAAGGCTGAGTGCCAGCGAGTGGGTGTCGTTACCCAGTTGCATCACTTTGGCACCCAATAGCCAGCCTTCTTCTTTCTGCGTGTAGTCGTAGCCATAATCCATAAAGCCGAGTGCTGAATGATAGTTGTCTTCTCCGTTGAGATACTGGAAGAAGAGATTCTGTTTCTTATCATCCTGTGCCAGAACCTGATTGCGGAAGGTTTCACTCACGCGACTGTTGTAGCTCAGCAGGGCGGAAGGTAAAGACAGATAAGAAGGCACCTGCGGCGTAACGGCCGGACGCGTATTTTTTCCGCTATCATCGTCATCTGGCGTCGGTGCCGGCGGGACCGGCGTGTCATCACCTTCATCCGGCGTTGGTTCAGGAACCGGTGTATCGTCGTCCTCGCCATCGTCTTCATCATCCGGCGTCGGTTCTGGCGGAACCGGCGTGTTATCGACCGGTACCGTATTGTCGCCTTCGGTCAGCATGTTGTTTTGCAGACGGTAATCCCAGAACTGATCGCCGCTGCCTGCCACTTCACGCTGTTCTTCAGAGCTGCGGCCCGGTGCGAAGGCATACAGGTTATAGGCGTAAGCGCCGCGCGCCACGTATTCCCCCGCCAGTCTGAAGCTGTCTTTGGTTGCCTTACCGGCCACCTGGATCAGCGACACGCCTTCCTGATTATCCGCTGCGCCATCATTATCCGTATCGGTGAAGAAACCCGCCCCTGACGGTGTGACTTGAACACTCACCGGTGCAGAGGAAACCATGTCGCCGTTGATCAGCAGCTTGTCGGTTTGTGTGAAAGCCGGATCGAAATGCGTGCGCAGGCTGAGCAGATTATTGCTGCCCGCCGCCATTGTGCCGTTAACGGTTTGCGTGGCCGCGACAAATGTATCGCTCTCGCTTTCGTTTTCGGCTGGCCAGTGTGGCAGAAGCTGCACATCATCTTTCAGGATCAGATCGGCGACGGTGTTGTTACCGGCCAGCACCGTGTTTTTCTCCATCGTGACGGTGGACGCAAGGGAGCCGTTGAGGATCAGCGCGCCGCTGTAAATATTGGTGGCACCGGTGAACGTATTCTCGCTGTTGATGTACAGCGCGCCCGGCGCCATTTTCTTCAGGGTTCCGTTACCGGAAATAGTGGCGTCAATCACCACGTCATTATTGCCGTCGGTGCTGGTGGTTTTACTGTCTGTCTGATCAACAGAAATCATACTGCCGGAAGCCAGTTCCACCTTGCCGCTCAGATGCGATTTACTGTTCAGCATCATGTTTGCCAGCTCGTTGAGCTTCACGTTGGCATCCAGTGTGGCGTGCTCGTTAACGCGCAGGGTGGCACGGCTGGCCACATCCACATTGTTTATCGTATAGGTTTCATCAATCCAGTCGTCACTGAACACTACATTACCGGCGTGCGGAGTCGGGCGACCCGCCAGTCTCAGAATGCCATTTTGCACGGAGAGCTGATTCAGGTCAGCACCGCCCGCCAGTTCCCAGAAGCCTGCGGAAGAGTCCGCTGCATAATCGACGTTTAAATTCGACGCCGTTTCCTGACTGCCGAGATGGCCGACGAAGGTCTGGTTACTGCTGTTGTTCAGCGTCAGGGTGCTGAGCTGGTCTGCATTGCCGTTAATAATGGCCGCACCGGAATCACTGTGATTGATGCTGCTGAAAGCCATGTCATAGCCATTGAGATCAAGATTGCCGCCGCGATAACCAAAGTAAATGTCGCTGCCGGTAATCTGGTTTTCGCCGCCGATCTGCACGGTCGGTCGACCGCTGACAATGGTGACTTTGGAGAAGGCTTTTTGCTCCCCGGCTTCATTGGCCTGCTGGGCTAACACCACCAGCCCGTCGCCGACATTCAGCGCGCCGCCATTATTCCCCACGGCATTGACGTACAGCGTACCTTCGCCGATTTTATGTAAAGTATCTCCGGCTAAACCGTTCACTTCCCAGTCAACGGTTTTATCCGCATCGACTTCGATCCCGCCGCCCACCCAGGTGCTGTTCGCACCTTCAGCCGACACTACCCGGTAATCGTTCGAGAATTGCAGTTTTGCGGCACCATGATTGACGGCGCTATCAAGTACGATCAGGCCGCCATCACCGGCAAAGCGCAGATCTTTTGAGGCATCGAGTTCTTCATTGCTGGCCTGCGAAGGGAGTTGCTTATCAACACCGTGCCACTGCCAGCTGTTTTCGCCTTGCGTAATATTGGCCGCAGTCCAATGAATATCGCCATCTGCTGCCACGTCGGTCACATCAGGATCGGTATTAGCAGCAATCACTTTGTTCATAAAATTGAGCTGCATATCCAGCGTATAACTGGTGTATTCATATCCTGTTTTTCCTGTGCCTCCCCATGGGGAAACACCGAAGATTTTCCATTCTTTATCTACGTTATCATAAACATACAACGGACTTCCGCTGTCGCCTGCTTGTATCGCTGAACTGAATGGCTGAGCACGTGCATCAGGCGGCCCGTAGTTAACCCAGCGTAATCTTGACGGTTCAAAGATTGGGTTGACCACGGTGCCGCCGCTTTTCCATTCGTAAGCGCCGGTAATATAAACGGGTTTTTTAGTGACGGGGTCGACCTGATATTGTGTTCCGGCACCGGCTCGCGCGAAATAAACATAGCGTTCTCGGTTCTTACGCACATCCTGAGTATCCACGGTGGGTACCGGCGCGGCATCGGTCACGACTTTATTTAAACGTGGAACATGGAAATCTTTATTCCAGGTGAGATATTGAGGGTCAATATTTCGGTTAATTAATTTATAGGAAGTTTTATATTTTGCTTTATTACCGAAATCGACAGCGGTATAACCGCCATTGTGAGCAACGCTGACGACATAAGAGGGGGCGATGACTGTCGCAAAACCTAAGCTGTTAATTGCGCCGAAATCGGGCATAGGGAAATTCAGGATGCCTGCGGACGTACCATCCATCTTAAAGACTTCGATGTTTTCTTCACCGACGGTGTATTTGCCCAGATTCTCTGCGAAGTCGCGGTAGTCCTGAACCGCAACATCTTCACGCATGATACCGGCATCGGCATCAAAAAGCGCCAATGCAATCAGGCTGCTGAGCAGCTTTGGTTTCCATTTCATGTCGTCTTCCCTGAAGGGTGAATAATTAAATTTGAATAAATAGGGCGGGATGTTATCAGGCGTGCGGGGCGAATTAACAGGGAAGGGAATAGGTGAGGAAGCCGATATTATATTTTTTGGCAAGGTAAATTCTGATAAAACAACACGATGGTAATGTAATACATATTACTTAATAGTGATTGAAGAAAAATGTATTATTTGAATGGTTAAAAATCCGGCTCGCAGTTAAATACCAGCGGCGCATCGGTTATCGGATGATAAAACGATAATTCCTGTGCGTGCAGTTGCAAACGACCGGCCGCTGCCAGCGCCTGCGGATGGGCATAGAATTTATCGCCCAGAATCGGATGCCCGAGCGCCAGAAGGTGCACGCGCAACTGGTGCGAACGTCCGGTAATCGGCCGCAGTTTCACCCGCGTTGTGCCGTCATCATCCCATGACATCACTTCATACTGCGTCAGCGCTTTCTTGCCGGTCTCGTGACAGACCTTCTGTTTCGGCCGGTTAGGATAATCGCAAATCAGCGGCAAATCGATAATGCCGTAATCTTCTTCAACCCGTCCCCAGACCCGCGCGATATACACTTTCTTGGTTTCGCGTTCGCGGAACTGGCGTTTAAGTTCACGCTCAGCGTCTTTAGTCAGCGCCACCACGATCACGCCGCTGGTGGACATATCCAGACGATGGACGGACTCAGCCTCAGGAAATTCCTGCTGAATACGCGTCATCAGGCTGTCCTGATGCTCGGCAAGCTTGCCCGGCACGGAAAGCAGCCCGCTCGGCTTATTGACCACCATGATGTGTTCATCCTGAAAAATCACCTGTAACCAGGGATCGGTCGGCGGATTGTAATTCTCCAGCGGCCGGGTTTTCGACGGTTCAGGGATAGTCGGTTGATGTTCGCTCATAGCGGTTTCAGTCTGCATTCAGGTTGAAATAAATAAGGGATGCAGACCGGCTGCATCCCGTCGGGCTTACTGATGGCTGACCACCACCAGGCGGATCGCATCCAGACGCCAGCTGGCATCGTTCAGATTCGCCAGCACCTGCTTACGGTTAGAGTCTACCGATTCCAGTTCGTCATCGCGAATGTTCGGGTTCACTTCTTTCAGCGCTTTCAGACGATCCAGTTCTTTGGTCAGTTGCTCGTCAGCTTCCACTTTCGCTGCTTCAATCAGGGCGCGCGCCTGATCGGCAATTTCCGCTTCTGCCTGTTGCAGCATGGCGTGAACATCCTGCTGCACGGCATTCACCAGTTTACTGGAGTTGTGACGGTTGATGGCATTCAGCTGACGGTTAAAACTCTCAAATTCAACCTGAGCCGCCAGATTGGTGCCTTTACGATCCATCAGCATACGCACCGGTGTCGGTGGCAGGAAACGGGTCAGTTGCAGATGCTTCGGCGCCTGACATTCCACCACGTAAACCAGTTCCGCCAGCAAGGTACCGACCGGCAGCGCTTTGTTTTTCAGGATCGATACCGCACAACTGCCGGTATCACCGGAAAGGATCAGATCCAGGCCGTTACGCACGATCGGATGTTCCCAGCTGATAAACTGTGCATCTTCACGCGAGAGCGCCTGTTCACGATCGAAGGTCACGGTGCAACCGTCTTCCGGCAGACCCGGGAAATCCGGCACCAGCATGTGATCAGACGGTGTCAGGACGATCAGGTTATCGCTGCGATCTTCCTGATTGATGCCGACGATATCGAACAGGTTCAGCGCAAAGTTGACCAGGTTAACGTCGTTATCCTGCTCGCCGATTTCCTTCGCCAGCTGTTGAGCCCGTTCGCCACCGTTGGAATGCATCTCCAGCAGGCGGTCACGGCCATTTTCCAGCTTCTCTTTCAGCGCGTCATGTTCGGCGCGACATGTAAGAATGAACTCGTCCAGACCTTCCTGCGCGGCAGGTGCCGCCAGGAACGCAATCAGTTGCTCATAAGCGCTGTCGTAAATGGTGCGGCCAGTCGGACAGGTATGTTCGAATGCGTCCAGACCTTCATGGAACCAGCGAACCAGTACCGACTGCGCGGTCTGCTCGAGGTATGGCACCATGATGTCGATATTGTTTTGCTGGCCGATACGATCCAGACGCCCGATACGCTGTTCCAGCAGATCCGGGTTGAACGGCAGGTCGAACATCACCATCTTGCTGGCAAACTGGAAGTTACGGCCTTCGGAGCCGATTTCAGAACACAGCAGAACCTGCGCGCCTTCTTCCTGGGAAGCAAAGTAAGCGGCGGCGCGGTCACGTTCGATGATCGACAAACCTTCGTGGAACACAGCAGCACGGATCGCTTCACGCTCCCGCAGAACCTGTTCCAGTTGCAATGCAGTGGCGGCTTTAGCGCAGATCACCAGTACTTTTTCGTCGCGGTTGGCGGTCAGATAACCGAGCAGCCATTCGACGCGCGGATCAAAGTTCCACCAGGTGGCGTTCTCGCCTTCAAATTCCTGATAAATCTGTTCCGGATACAGCATGTCGTGCGCACGGGCTTCGGCGGTTTTCTTCGCGCCCATAATGCCCGAGACTTTTATCGCGGTCTGATACTGCGTCGGCAGCGGCAGTTTCACTGCATGCAGATGACGTTCAGGGAAACCTTTCACGCCATTACGGGTGTTACGGAAGAGTACGCGGCTGGTACCGTGACGGTCCATCAGCATGGAAACCAGCTGTTTCGCTGCGGCTTCGTCGCCTTTATTGGCGGCGGTCAGCAGCGCATCGGTATCGGCATTGCCGACACTTTCACCCAGCAACGCCAGCGCTTCCGGCGTCAGCGGTTCTTTGTTGAGTAACAGGGTCACGGCATCAGCCACCGGCTGATATTGCTGTTGTTCTTCGATGAATTCTTCGTAATCGTGGAAACGGTCCGGATCCAGCAGACGCAGACGCGCAAAGTGGCTTTCCTGGCCCAGTTGCTCCGGCGTAGCGGTCAGCAGCAGAACACTCGGGATTTGCTGGGAAAGCTGTTCGATAACCTGATATTCGCGGCTCGGCGCGTCTTCGCTCCACACCAGATGGTGGGCCTCGTCGACCACCAGCATATCCCAGGCCGCATCGGATAACTGCTCGAGACGGGATTTATTGCGGCGCACGAAATCAAGGGAACAGATCACCAGTTGTTCAGTTTCAAACGGGTTCGTTGCTTCGTGGATGGATTCAGCGTAGCGATCGTCGTCAAACAAAGAGAAGCGCAGATTGAAGCGGCGCAGCATTTCTACCAGCCACTGGTGTTGCAGGGTTTCTGGCACCACGATCAGTATGCGTTCGGCACGGCCGGACAACAGTTGCTGATGAATAATCATGCCCGCTTCGATAGTTTTGCCCAGACCCACTTCATCGGCGAGTAAAACGCGCGGCGCATGGCGCTGACCGACTTCATAAGCGATGTGCAACTGATGTGGGATCAGGCTGGCACGCATACCGCGCAGACCGCCGAATTCCAGACGGAACTGTTCACGCTGATATTTACGGGCGCGGAAACGCAGGGCAAAACGGTCCATACGGTCAATCTGACCGGCGAACAGACGATCCTGCGGTTTGCTGAAGGTCAGTTTGCTGTCGAGCAGCACTTCGCGCATGGCAACGCCGGTTTCTTCTGTGTCCAGACGGGTGCCGATATAGGTCAACAGACCTTTGTCTTCAACAACTTCTTCGACCTGCAACTGCCAGCCTTCGTGACAGCTGATGGTATCACCGGGGTTGAACATCACGCGGGTGATCGGGGAATCATTTCGGGCATACAAACGGTTTTCACCGGTGGCGGGGAAAAGCAGGGTGACCATGCGCACATCCAGCGCGACTACGGTTCCTAATCCTAATTCGCTTTCCGTATCGCTTATCCAGCGTTGACCTAATGTAAACGGCATAATTTCTCTCTGTGTTGTGTGCTCTGTATACGGCGACTGCGCAATGCTTGTTCAGCCCGAGAGGTTTCACGGGCAATAGTTTTCTTTCCCCGCCCGGAGGCGCGGAGTAATTCACTGTGTGAGGATGATTCAGAAATGGGAAAGGGCGCTATGGTAATGGAAGGTAAGCGTTTCGTCACCTGTGAATCACAAGAGCTGCGCCTTCTTTTGTTTAAAATAAGCCCATCTGACCTGTAATCAGTGTAGCAAAGTCATCGTGAAGGAAAGGTAAAATGCCATCGGCGACCGGCTCGAGCTGACGCTCGATGTAGTGATCGTAATCGACAGGTGACTGACGGTTTTCCAGCGGCTCCGGGCCGGAAGTGGTCATCACGTAGCTTATCCAGCCACCATTCTGATACTGTTTTGCCCGGCCATGCAGCGCGTTATAGTCATCGGCCAGCCGCGCGGCGCGAACATGCGGCGGCACGTTTTTTTCATAATCACTCAGTTTGCGCCGCAGGCGTTTGCGGTACACCAGTTTGTCATCAAACTCGCCACTGAGCGTGCGTGCGACATATTCGCGCACGTAATCCTGATATGGCTGGCGGTGGAATATGCGTTGATACAGCTCCTGCTGAAATTCCTGCGCCAGCTTCGTCCAGTCGGTGCGTACAGTTTCCAGCCCTTTATAAACGATGTGCTCACCGTCGGCGTCATTCACCAGCCCGGCATAGCGCTTTTTGCTGCCGGTTTCCGAGCCACGAATGGTCGGCATCAGGAAACGCTGATAATGGGTTTCGAATTCCAGCTCGAGTGCGCTTTCCAGCCCGTATTCCTGTTGCAGATGGGCTTTCCACCAGGCATTAACCCGCTCCACAAGATGGCGGCCGATAACGTCGGCGTCTTCCTGCGAATGGGCTTTATTCAGCCAGACAAAGGTGGAATCAGTGTCACCGTAAATCACCTGATAACCTTCGGCTTCAATCAGTTCGCGGGTCTGACGCATAATGTCGTGCCCGCGCAGGGTAATAGAAGAAGCCAGACGCGGATCAAAGAAGCGGCAGCCGCTCGAACCGAGCACACCGTAAAACGCGTTCATGATGATTTTCAGTGCCTGCGAGAGCGGTTTGTTTTTCTGCTTCTTGGCTTCTTCGCGCCCCATCCAGATCTGGCGGACAATTTCCGGCAGGCAATGTGTTTCCCGCGAGAAGCGGGCGTTGCGATAACCCGGCACCGAATGTTCATCGTCCGGTTGTTGCAGCCCGGCAACCAGTCCGACCGGGTCGATCAGGAAGGTGCGGATAATCGACGGGTACAGACTTTTATAATCGAGCACCAGCACCGAATCGTACAAACCGGGACGCGAATCCATCACAAAACCGCCGGGACTCATTTCGCCCTGCAATTCGCCCATATTGGGCGCGACGTAACCGGCGCGGTGCATGCGCGGTAAATAAAGATGGGTAAAGGCCGCCACTGAACCGCCGCTGCGATCCACGGCCAGACCGGTGACCGAGGCGCGTTCCAGCAAAAACGGCATCAGTTCAGTTTTGGCAAAAATACGCGTCACCAGTTCGCAGTCTTTCAGGTTATAGCGTGCCAGCGCCGGTTTATCTTCCCGAAAACGTTGTTCGATTTCGGCCAGCCGCTGATAAGGATTATCGCTGGCTTTGCCTTCGCCTAATAAACTTTGCGAGACGAATTCCAGGCTGAACGAGTTGAAGTTCCAGAACGCCGATTTCAGTGCTTCAATGCCGTCGATGATCAGACGACCCGCAGCGGCAGCAAAAAAGTGCCCCTGTTTGAAACCGTGTTCACGCCATTCCAGTTCACCGCCGCCGCGCCCGAATTTCAGCGGGATTTTGTAGCGGTCAGCGTGTTTTTGTAAAACCCGCAGGTCAAACTGCACTACGCTCCAGCCGATAATGGCGTCGGGATCATAGATTTCCAGCCACTCATTGAGTTTTTCCAGCAACTGCGGGCGGCTGTCGACGTAAACCATGTTGAAATCAAATTGAGCATTAGGATCGCCGTTCGGCGGGCCGAGCATATACACGTGGCGCTGCCCGCAGCCTTCCAGCCCGATGCAGTACAACTCGCCGTTGCCGCTGGTTTCGATATCCAGAGAACACAGTTTCAGCGGCGGGCGGTAGTCCTCCGCCGGTTTCATTTTGGTGTCCATCAGCAGCTTGTCCGGCCCCGGTTTACCGCTGAACCACACCGGTGCGGTGATATAGCGTTCCATCAGGAAGCGTTCCGGCGGGCGGATATCCGCTTCGAAAACACTGACGCCATTTTCTTTCAGCAATTTTTCAATCCGCATTAACTGCCGGTGTTGCGGGCAGTAAAGCCCAAGAACGGCGCGGGAATGGAAATCCTGCAACGGCAACGGACGCAGACTGATATTTTTTTCATCAATGAGAATGCGCTCCGCCGCCGCGCGTTGTTCGGCCGGAATAAACGCCACCGATTCCTGTAAAGGCAGGCGCACTTTCTGCGGACCTTCGTCGGTCGCCAGCCACAATTCCACCTCGGTACCGCGCGGCGCGTCGCGCCAGTGGCGGGTCAGCACAAATCCCTGACGCGGCGGGGTGTCAGTGGCAGCAGAAGCGGGACGGACAAAGGTGGAAGTGATAAGCGCCTCGGAACGGTAAAGATGAACAGATAAGGAATCAGAACAGAGTATGGTTATTTATACAGTCTTTGTCTATGGCTCAGGTTTCTGCCAAATACGCATACAATTACCCGGTTGACTGTGATAGTTCATGCGCTGACAATTCAGCCGATTGATGTATTTACTACAATGAGAATGCAGAAAACTCACACTTGTCTCATTTATCTGCGCAATTGGCGCAACTGAATTCTGGGAAGATATGGAAGCCTATCTACAACATCTGGTCGCTCAGTCGGTGGGCTTGGCATTAATTATCGTCGCGGTGGTGGCTTTCTTCGAGTCGCTGGCGCTGGTGGGCCTGATCCTGCCGGGTACCGTCATGATGGCGACGCTCGGGACGTTGATCGGCAGCGGTCAGGTGGGGTTGTACGAAGCCTGGCTGGCGGCGGGGCTGGGATGTTTCTTCGGCGACTGGGCCTCGTATTTCATTGGCCGCGGTTTCAAGGAGCCGCTGCATCGCTGGCGCTTCCTCAAACGTTACCAGTTATTACTGGATAAAACCGGTTATGCGCTGGATCGCCATAGTTTTGCGACGGTGATTATCGGGCGTTTCATCGGACCAACACGCCCGCTGGTGCCGATGGTTGCCGGTATGCTGAACCTTCCGCCTTACAAATTTGCACCGCCGAATATTATTGGCTGCATCACCTGGCCACCGGTGTATTTCCTGCCGGGCATTCTGGCGGGCGTGGCCATTGATATTCCGGCCAGTCACAACAGCTCGGTCTTCAAATGGATGCTGTTTGCCGCCGTGGTGCTGATCTGGCTGAGTGCCTGGTTGCTGTGGCGCTGGTTCCGTTCGGGCAAAGCTTCACCTGATGCGATGACAAAATGGTTGCCCTTAGCGCGTCTGCGCATCGTCTGTGTGCTAAGTCTGGTCGCAACCGCAGTGAGTCTGGTGATGTTAAGCGAACAGCCGATGATGCCGGTTTATGGTCATTTGCTGTGGCAAGTGATCACCCGCTGATCCCCGGCATTATCCCCAACACGCTGGCCTGCGGCGCACTGCCGTCGGTCAGTGCCTGCGTCGGCCCGTCGTAAAAAATCCGGCCATCGACGATCAGCAACGTGCGCGGCGCGATCCGTGCCGCATCATCCAGATTGTGCGACACCATCAGCAGCGTGAGATGGCGTTGCTCACATACCTTATCCAGCAACGTCAGCATCTCACTGCGCAGTGCCGGATCGAGTGCTGAAAAGGGCTCATCGAGCAATAAAACCGGCTGACTGCGCAGCAGGCAACGGGCGAGCGCGACACGCTGACGCTGGCCACCGGAAAGTTGCGATGGCAGCCGGTCCAGACATTCAGTCAGCCCGACCTGTCGGGCAATTTCTTCCAGTTCCTGCTTCTGCTGCGCGGTAAGTTTCAGCCCCGGATGCAATCCCAGCCCCATGTTCTGACGCACCGTCAGATGCGAGAACAGATTATTTTCCTGAAACAACATCGACACCGGACGTTTTGCCGGTGGCGTCACGCTGTGATCTGCGCCGTTGAGCAGGATCTGCCCGCTGACCGGTGCCAGAAAACCGGCGACCAGACTCAGCAGGGTACTTTTCCCGGCGCCGCTCGGGCCGAGGATTGCCACACGTTCACCGGCGTCGATCTGTAAATCGAAGCGCATCGGCAGATGTTCGTACAAATACGTCAGTTTATTCAGCGTCAGCATGGCGGCCCGGCAGTTTCTCAATCAGGGTGAATAACAGGAAGCATAGCAGCAGTAATAACAGCGCCGTCACCGCGCCGTCCTGGCTGCGGTAGGAACCAATCTGCTGATACAGATAAAACGGCAGGGTGCGGAAATTCTCGTTGCCGAACAAGGCAATCACACCGAAATCCCCCAGCGAAAGTACACAGGCGAAAGCCAGTGCCTGTGCAATCGGGCGTTTCAGTGCGCTGAGTTCAACCCGGCGCAGCCGCTGCCAGCCATGCATATCCAGCGAAAGACACAGCAGCGTGTAGCGTTCTGCCACGTCGCGCATCGGGTTATCCAGCACTTTTAATGCATAAGGTACGGCCATCAGCGCATTCGTGAGGATCACCAGCGGCCACGGCGATTGTGGTAAACCGGTGGTATCGCCGAGCAACAGGAAGAAACCGGTCGCCAGCACAATACCCGGCATCGCGAGGATCAGCATGCCGCTCAGATCCATCGCCTGCGCCCAGCTATTTCTCTTGCGTAACCGCAGTTCGCGGCTGCTCCACAGCAGCATCATGGTCAGCAGCACACACAATAATCCGCTGCCGAGCGCGATACGCACGGATGTCCATAATGCCTGCCAGAGCGCGGGTTGTTGCAAAACACCGACCGCTGCCCGGTTTATGCCATCGGTAATGACGGCGAGTAACGGCGGCAGGATCAGCAACAACGCCAGGCCAATCAGTACGGCATCGGCGATGCGCCGCAACCAGGAATCGTCAGGATTACGCCAGCGCTGAGAATGCGTTTGGCCCACCGGCAACGCCTGACTGAGTTTCTGACTGAGCAACACCAGCGCCAGGCAACAAAACAGCTGGATCAGGGCCAGCGTGGCGGCGCGGCTTAAATCGTAGTCGTAACTTAGCGCCTGATAAATGGCGAGTTCAATGGTCGTCGCCTGCGGACCGCCACCCAGTGAAAGCACCGTGGCGAAGCTGGCGAAACACAGCATAAAGATTAAGGCGGCGGCGGGGAATATCTGCCGGCGAATGGCAGGCCATTCCACAAAGCGGAATTGCTGCCAGATATTCATGCCGAGTTGTGCGGCGAGCTGGCGCTGCTCAACGGCGATATTTTCCAGTGCCTGCACTAAGAGCCGCGCTGCCAGCGGCAGATTGAAAAAGACGTGCGCCAGCAAAATGCCCTGTAAACCATACGGCGAGAAACGGTAATCCATGCCCAGCCAGCCGCAAATTTGCGCCAGCCAGCCCTGTCTTCCGTAGACACTGAGAATGCCAAACACCGCCACCAAAACCGGCAAGACCAGCGTCATCGCACATAAACGTAATAACAGCTGACGGCCGGGGAAACGGCGGCGGAACAAGGTGCGTGCCAGCAAAATTGCGGGCAGCACCGAGCAAAGCGCTGAAAGCAGCGCCTGCCAGAAAGTAAAGCAGATCACATGCCAGAGATAAGGATCGTGCCAGAGCGATGCGCCGCTTATCTGTGGCGCATGACGCCACAGAGAGCCTAAGGCCAGTACTGCCACCAGCAACATAGCCAGTGACGCGATGACGCCCGGCAACAGCCAGCGAGGGATCAATGGCTGACGGCGTTCTGCCATGCCTGGATCCATTGTGAACGATGAGTAGCGACATCCTGTGCGCTGTATTGCAGAGATTTGGCCGGAATCGTCAGTTGTTTAAAAGCGTCAGGCAGCGGGGTATTCACCACCGGATACATCCAGTTGCCGGTCGGGATCACTTTCTGGAAATCTTCCGTGGTGACGAACTTCATGAACTGTTCAGCAAGTTTCGGTTGCTTGCTGTTTGCCAGCTGGCCCGCCACTTCGACCTGCATGTAATGCCCTTCGGTAAAATCGGCTGCGGCGTAGTTATCTTTCTTCTCTTCGACAATATGGTATGCCGGAGAGGTGGTGTAGCTCAGCACCAGGTCGCTTTCACCTTTGAGGAATAAACCGTAAGCCTCGCTCCAGCCTTTAGTGACGGTGACAGTTTTCTTCGCCAGTTTTTCCCACGCTTGCGGCGCTTTATCGCCGTAGACTTTTTGCATCCACAGCATCAGGCCCAGACCCGGTGTACTGGTGCGTGGATCCTCATAAATCACTTTCCATTTCTGGTCGCTGTTGATCAGCTCATCGAGGCTTTTTGGCGGATTCTTCAGTTTATTTTTGTCGTAGACGAAGGCGAAATAACCGTAATCGTAAGGCACGAAAGTGCTGTCATTCCAGCCGCCTGGCACCGTCAGTCTGGCGTTGGTTTTCGGTGCTTTGGCGAATAAACCGGTTTGTTCAGCGGCCTGCAACAGGTTGTTATCCAGCCCCAGCACGATGTCGGCTTTGCTGTTTTTACCTTCCATCCGCAGACGGTTGAGCAAAGACACGCCATCTTCCAGCGCCACGTATTTCAGTTCGCAGCCGCATTGGGCTTCAAAGGCTTTTTTAATGGCGGGACCGGGGCCCCAGTCAGCAGAGAAAGAATCGTAGGTATAAACCGTCAAAACAGGTTTTGACGCAAATGCAGGTGCAGAAAGTAACAGCAGGCAGGACAGTAATTTTTTCAACTTTGCGCTCCAAAAAAATGAAAGGGCAAAGGATTTTGAGTAAGCATCGCGCAGTCTCAAATCCCTCCGCCGGGATTAACCGGATCAGGTTCGACGGGTTTCAAATCTCAGCCAAACTTGCTCACGGCGTTTACATCGCAGCTTTAACAAGTCGGGCACCCCGTTGAGAACGGATGTCATTCTAGAGATTAACGGCGCGATGCGATAGTCCGATTAACTGTCCGGTGGGGCAAACCAGGCGGATTTAAAGTCGAACCAGCCGAGGGTGTTCATACGCACACCGCGCATACTGCGTTGCCCCTGTAGCACCAGCCAGTGATGGAACAGGGGATGGATCTGATGGCTGACCGTCTGTTTCTGGCTCCATTTCGCCATCGATAAATTCCCGGCGTGCCACAGGGCGGCATCGTCGTTCATCTCTTCGCTAAAGCAATGCTTTGCCAGCGGCAATTCGTAGAAATGCGCGAACAGTGAAAACTCCAGCGGCAGGGTGAAGTTGGCACTGCCGAGCCACAGATCACTTTTGGCATCGCCGCGGTGCCAGACTGCGTAATCCACTATCTGAATAATCAGTTCGATACCTTCTTCCGCCAGCAACGGGCGCAGGGCGTTGCAGATCGCCTGATGTTCGGAATGCTCGCCGTAAAATGTCAGCGTTACCTGCGTCAGGTTTTGCGGTTTGGGCGGACGTGGCCGGGGCGCTTTGTGATGCCAGCGTGGCAGCAGGCCATACGCCGGAGACCAGTAGCGCTGGTAAATCGGTTCGGCATTATTCAGTAAGGCGATGGGATTGAGTAAATCGCACAACCACTGGCGTGTTTCTTCTGATTGTCCGACCGGCGAACGCTGGTCAAATAACAGGAAATAGCAGCCTTCTTCAAGGCGACTTTCCAGCTCGCTTTTGCCTGATTCATCGGCCTGAAGCTGTACGCCGGAATGCACCAGCTCTTCACTCAGTTCCGGTAATACCCAGATATTCACCTCGTCGATCAGTGCCCGGAAGCCAAAATAATCGTCAAAGGCGCGGATGCGCAGCTGTGTTTTCAGATTACGCACCACGGCGTAAGGGCCGGTGCCGACCGGATGGCGGGCAAAATCAGGCAGTGACTGCCATTCCTGCGGCAGGATCATCGCGTGGATATTGCCAAATAACCACGGCAGCCAGCGGTCGGGTTCATTCAGGTGGATATCTATGACATTTGCCGTGGGCGTCGTGACTGATTTCAGGTTGCTGAACAGCGGATGCGTTTTCAGGCGAATAAACGTGGCGATAATATCTGCCATCTCGAGTTCGCGACCATGATGAAAATGAATGGCGGGGCGCAGATAAAACCGCCAGTGCAGCGGCGAAACTTCCTGCCAGTGATGAGCTAAATCGCCTTCTGCTTCCCCATTTTCCTCATTTATGCGTGTCAGGCCGCTAAAGATTTGTCTGGCAATGTGGGTTTCTGAACGGCGCAACATGGTGCCGGGCAGCAGATTCATCAGCGGGCGATAATACAGTACGCGCAGAATATGTTTGCCCTGACGGAAGCTGCGCCCGAGCTGGGACAGCAGCATCTGACGCACCAGGGTTTTGTCGCCGACCAGTTGTACCAGCTGATCAATGCTGTCCTGTTCCAGCAGCTCTTCAGCGCGCTGTTGCTGGAGTGCCAGCCCGGTATACAAAAATTTCAGCGTGGATCGTTTGCCGCGTCCGGCCTCTGCATCCCACGTCAGCCAGCCCTGTCCCTGCATGGTGCTGAGCAACGAGCGCATGTGTCTGCGTGAACAGTTCAGGACTTCTGACAGTGCCTGTAATGTCGTTTCAGTTTCTTCACCGTGACAGCTTTGCCATAAGCGGATGAACTGTTGTTGCAAACGGGATGAGGACATAAAAGAGGAACTCCGTGGCCGATCTTCATCAATTTATCTTTCCTCATATTACGCCGATACTGTTTCTCAACGAAAGCCTGTTGTGAACAACCGGAGATCATCATGAAACGCAGTCTGAACGCCCGTTTCTATCAGCGTTATTTTGAAGCCATCAAAAAAAACGCCTCTAAAAATCATGCAGACTGGCTGTCCTGGGTTCCGGTGCAGTACCGTCTGGATATTCTGTCCCGTCTCACGCAGTGGGATATGGAAACGATGGACGACGAGCAATACCGCCGGCGACTGTGACTTCAGGTCTGACTAAATTCGATTTTCTGAGTAATGGTGTATTGTCACCAGCCAGTGAGGAAACTCACTGGTTTTTTTATGCTCATTTTCCAGAACCGACTGAAACTTCGCTACACTGTCTGTCTTGCTTTATCTGCATTCATTTCTCAGGGACGACGTCATGTCAAAACCTCGTTTTAATCGTATTTATGTCACCTTTCTGGTGGTCTCCTTGCTGTGCGGCGTGGCGGGTGCATTACAGGCGCCGACGCTGAGTCTGTTTCTGACCAATGAAGTGAAAGTCCGGCCATTGTGGGTCGGCTTCTTTTATACCGTTAACGCCATCGCGGGGATCGCGATCAGCTTTCTGCTGGCTAACCGTTCCGATAACAAAGGCGACCGGCGGAAATTGCTGATGTTCTGCTGCCTGATGGCGATCGGCAACAGTCTGGTCTTTGCCTTCAGCCGCGATTATCTGGTGCTGATCACTGTCGGTGTGTTGCTGGCAGCGATAGGTAACGCGTCGATGCCCCAGCTCTTTGCACTGGCGCGGGAACATGCGGATCGCTCCGCCAGTGAAGTGGTGATGTTCAGCTCGATGATGCGTGCGATGCTCTCGCTGGCCTGGGTGCTTGGCCCGCCGCTGTCGTTCATGGTGGCGTTGAACTACGGCTTTACGCCAATGTACCTGAGTGCGGCAGCGGTGTTTGTCGGCAGCATACTGATGATCCTGTTTTTCCTGCCCTCAGTACCACGCCTTGAACTGCCAGTGGACGAAAAAGTAGTGCATGCCAGCGCCTGGCGTAACAAAGATGTTCGTCTGCTGTTCTTTTCTTCTTTGCTGATGTGGACCTGCAATATCATGTATGTCATTGATATGCCGCTGTACATCACCAGCGATTTGGGCCTGCCGGAAGGGCTGGCAGGCTTGCTGATGGGGACGGCGGCCGGGCTGGAAATTCCTGCCATGTTGCTGGCCGGGTATCTGGTGAAACGTACCGGCAAACGCAAGCTGATGCTGTATGCCGTGGCGAGTGGTGTGATTTTCTATGCCGGACTGGTGGCGTTTCAGTTCAAGGCGGCGCTGATGATCCTGCAACTGTTCAATGCGATTTTCATCGGCATCGTGGCGGGGATCGGCATGCTGTATTTTCAGGATCTGATGCCGGGAAGGGCAGGTTCAGCGACTACGCTATTCACCAACAGCATTTCCACCGGTGTGATTTGCGCGGGGTTGCTGCAGGGCTTTATCGTGGAAAACTTCGGCCATTATCCGGTCTACTGGGCAGCAACTGTGCTGGCGGTGGTGGCGCTCGGGCTGATGTATAAAGTCAAAGATGTTTAAATGACGTAAGGTTAATGAGCGATTTATTCGCTCTTTAACCTATTCAACTGAATAATATATTCCGTTTTTTGCTTGTTCCGGCAACGTCTTAATAATTTTGAAATATCTGTTTTTATCCTGCAAAGATTAATGTTTTAAGTACTTCGCATCCTCTTTACCTGTATGGCTAATGAAAAGTATTTTCTATAATATCGTCTTTCTTAAAATTCTAATGCAGGGTATTAAATATGATTCCAGTTGTACTTATCAGGAAAACATATAATTCATTTATTGATGAGAAAAAATCTGAGGGCTGCTGTATTGGGTTATGCCTGACGTGGCTGGGCGATATATTAAAAGAAAGGCCGGTACAACAAAGGGGGGGCTGGTTTTCCGGCTGGCTTTCCGGTTGGTTCTCCACGCCACTGACACCTGACAAGAAAGCCTTAATCCCCTCTGATACTGCGAAGCTGAGGCTATTGCTTGAACGTTCATACCGGCGGCACGAGAGCTATCTGAGGAGCTGCAAGGAGAGTCAGCAGGATCCGAAACGTCAGACAGGACGCCATCAGGTCTTTGTTAATTATAAAAATTTCCGTCAGGCAGAAAAGGAAAGAATAACTGGCGTTCCCGGTTTACAGTATCGTCTGATAACACGTAATGATTTCATGTTATTTAACGGGGTAAACAGTTTTGGTCAGGCTCACCCTCTCACCGGAGCGATCATTGCTTTCCGGTTTTCTGAGGTACCGGGTGAGGTTGGCTATCATGCCGTTGCGGCGTTTCGCTACAGTGCTTCGGAATGTTTTTTTCTCGATCCCAATTTAGGATTATTTAAAACATCCTCTTCTTATCCTATGTTAGATATTACTAAATATATTAAAAAAGTATATAGAGAGGCTGTTCCATTAATGGAGTTTATAGTTTCTAAGAAAAGCTAATTAAATGGTGGCCGATATTTGTGCATTCGCCGTTGTTGAGTAAAAATATTAGAAGTGTTTTGAATATGATTAATGTTATTTCCATCGAAAAAAATTATGGTTCAGTCGATTTTTTATCAGGCAAGTACCAGGATCCCATCGCTGTAAGTGAAATAATCGTGACAAAGAAACTGAAGACAGGATGACTATGCAGGGGTAACTTTGCAGAGGCTTTCGGGGATGCCTGAAGGCTGATGAAGAAAGCGGGGCTGGGCCCGCCTTCTTCATCGTTTACAGATAATGATCATTGCATAAACGCAGGCTGATTCTTCTCGTAGCCGGAGATATTTTCTTCGTGCTGCAAGGTCAGACCGATGCTGTCCAGACCGTTGATCATGCAGTGACGACGGAAGCTGTCGATGACAAACGGATAGCTTTTATCGCCCGCTTTAACAGTCTGCGCTTCCAGATCCACTTCGAACTGAATGCCTTCGTTAGCTTTCACCAGCTCAAACAGTTCATCCACTTCGGCGTCGCTCAGCGTGATTGGCAGCAACTGGTTGTTGAATGAGTTACCGTAAAAGATATCGGCAAAGCTTGGCGCGATCACAGCATGGAAACCGTAATCGGTCAGTGCCCATGGCGCATGTTCGCGGGAAGAACCGCAGCCAAAGTTTTCGCGTGCCAGCAAAATGCTCGCGCCTTTGTAGCGCGGTTTGTTCAGCACGAAATCAGGATTTGGCACCTGACCGGCATCGTCCAGAAAACGCCAGTCATTAAACAGATGCTGGCCAAAACCGGTACGGGTGACTTTCTGTAAAAACTGTTTTGGAATGATGGCATCGGTATCGACGTTAGCTGCATCCAGCGGAACCACCAGACCGATGTGTTGGGTAAATTTAGCCATGGTGTTTTCCTCAGTTCAGTTCACGGATATCAGCGAAACGGCCGGTGACCGCCGCCGCTGCCGCCATTGCCGGGCTGACCAGATGCGTGCGACCGCCACGACCCTGACGGCCTTCGAAGTTACGGTTGCTGGTAGACGCGCAACGTTCGCCCGGTTCCAGACGGTCATTGTTCATCGCCAGACACATAGAGCAGCCTGGCAGACGCCATTCAAAGCCCGCTTCGATGAAGATCTTATCCAGCCCTTCTTCTTCCGCCTGCGCTTTTACCGGGCCGGATCCCGGTACCACAATGGCCTGTACGCCGTTCGCCACTTTACGGCCTTTGGCCACCGCTGCCGCAGCGCGTAAATCTTCGATACGGGAATTGGTGCAGGAGCCGATGAACACTTTATCAATCGCCACGTCGGTCAGTTTAATGCCCGGCTGCAAATCCATATACGCCAGCGCTTTTTCCGCTGAGGCACGTTCTACCGGATCGGCAAAGGATGCCGGGTCCGGGATGGTCTGATTCACGGCCATCACCTGACCCGGGTTGGTACCCCAGGTGACCTGTGGTGCGATTTCAGACGCATCCAGCGTAACAACGCTGTCGAACTTCGCCCCATCTTCGGTTTTCAGGGTTTTCCAGTATTCGACCGCCGCGTCCCAGTTCTGATCTTTCGGCGCAAACTGACGGCCCTTCAGATAAGCAAACGTAGTTTCATCCGGTGCAACCAGACCGGCTTTCGCCCCCATTTCGATCGCCATGTTGCACAGGGTCATACGACCTTCCATGCTTAACGCTTCAATCGCTTTACCGCAGAATTCCACCACGTGACCGGTGCCGCCTGCGCTGCCGGTTTTCCCGATAATCGCCAGAACGATATCTTTCGCTGTGATACCGACAGGAGCTTCGCCGGTCACTTCAATTTTCATGGTTTTAGCGCGACCCTGTTTCAGGGTTTGTGTCGCCAGAACGTGTTCAACTTCCGAAGTCCCGATACCGAATGCCAGTGAGCCAAACGCGCCGTGCGTGGCGGTATGGGAATCACCGCAGACAATCGTCATTCCCGGCAACGTCATGCCCTGTTCAGGGCCGATAACGTGAACGATGCCCTGATACGGGTGATTCAGGTCATACAACTGCACGCCGAATTCAGCACAGTTCTTGATTAATTCCTGCATCTGGATGCGCGCCATTTCGCCGCTCGCATTGATGTCTTTAGTTTGCGTGGACACGTTGTGATCCATGGTCGCAAAGGTTTTACCTGGCTGGCGAACCTGGCGGCCCATCGCACGCAAGCCGTCAAACGCCTGCGGAGAGGTCACTTCGTGAACCAGATGGCGGTCAATGTATAACAATGGCGTTTCGTTTTGCGCTTCGTAAACCACATGCGCATCAAACAATTTCTGATATAGAGTTTTGGCCATGTTATGCCCCTTCTTTCACAAAGCGGGCAATGATATCGCCCATTTCATTGGTACCCAGCGCCTGCTGACCGTTAGCTAAATCGCCGGTGCGGTGGCCTGCTTCCAGTGCTTTATTAACCGCCTGCTCGATAGCATTGGCTGCATCATCAGCACCCAGACTGTAACGCAGTAACAGTGCGGCGGACAAAATTTGTGCAATCGGGTTGGCAATGTTTTTACCGGCGATATCCGGGGCTGACCCCCCCGCAGGCTCGAACAGACCAAACGCCTGCTCGTTCATGCTGGCAGAAGGCAACATCCCCATCGAACCGGTGATCATCGCGCATTCGTCCGACAGGATGTCGCCGAATAAGTTTGAACACAGCAACACGTCAAACTGCGACGGATCTTTAATCAGCTGCATGGTCGCGTTATCGATGTACATGTGGCTCAGGCTGACATCCGGGTAATCTTTAGCGATTTCGTTAACCACTTCACGCCACATAATGGAAGTCTGCAACACGTTCGCTTTATCGATGGAGGTCACTTTGCTGCGGCGTTTGCGCGCTGATTCAAAGGCGATGCGGGCGATGCGTTCAATCTCAAAACGGTAATACACTTCGGTATCAAATGCTTTCTCGTGCATGCCCTGACCTTCGCGACCTTTAGGCTGACCGAAGTAAATACCGCCCGTCAGTTCACGAACACACAGAATGTCGAAGCCTTTTGCGGCGATATCGGCACGCAACGGACAAAACTCTTCCAGCCCCTGATACAGGCGGGCAGGGCGCAGATTACTAAACAACTTGAAATGTTTGCGCAGTGGCAATAATGCGCCACGCTCAGGCTGATCGTTTGGGGGCAGATGTTCCCATTTCGGGCCACCCACGGAGCCGAAAAGAATCGCATCAGCTTGTTCACAACCGGCAACGGTCGCTGGCGGCAACGGGCTGCCATGTTTGTCGATGGCTGCGCCACCCACATCGTATTCGCTGGTGGTGATCTTCAGGCCAAAACGCTGACGTACTGCGTCCAGAACTTTATATGCCTGGGCCATGACTTCCGGGCCAATTCCGTCTCCGGGTAAGACGGCAATATGATGGGTCTTGCTCATGTTCACACCGTTTCCTGATTATTTTGAATGTTGTTGTGTTGCTGACCTGTCTGCTGCAAACGTTGTTTTTCGATCTCAACTTGTTTGCTGCGCCAGATGTTATTCAGTACGTGTACCATCGCTTTTGCGGAGGATTCGACAATGTCTGTCGCCAGCCCGACACCGTGGAAGCGGCGGCCATTGAAGGAGACGACCACGTCAACCTGACCCAGAGCATCGCGGCCCTGACCTTTGGCGCTCAGCTGGTATTTCACCAGTTCAATCTGATAACCGGTGATGCGGTTGATAGCCTGATACACGGCATCTACCGGACCGTTGCCGGTAGCGGCTTCGGTAATGATTTCTTCGCCACAGGCCAGATTGACTGACGCAGTGGCGGTAATTTTTGAGCCGGACTGCACGCTGAAGTTATCCAGACGATAGAATTCAGGTTCTTCCTGCTGCTTGTTAATGAAGACCAGTGCTTCTAAATCGTAGTCGAAAACCTGACCTTTTTTGTCGGCCAGCTTCAGGAACGCGGCATACAGATGATCCAGATTGTAATCAGCTTCTTTGTAGCCCATTTCTTCCATGCGATGCTTAACGGCAGCACGACCGGAACGGGAAGTCAGGTTCAACTGAACCTGATTCAGACCGATGGATTCCGGGGTCATGATTTCGTAGTTTTCACGGTTTTTCAGCACGCCGTCCTGATGGATCCCGGAGGAGTGTGCGAAGGCGTTAGAGCCGACAATGGCTTTGTTGCCCGGGATCGGCATGTTGGTTATCTGGCTGACAATCTGGCTGGTGCGGTAGATTTCTTTGTGATTAATGTTGGTGTGAACGTTCATGTAGTCGCTGCGGGTGCGGATCGCCATGATCACTTCTTCCAGCGCAGTGTTACCGGCGCGTTCACCGATACCGTTCAATGTGCCTTCAACCTGGCGCGCACCGGCCTGTATCGCGGCGATGGAGTTACCGACAGCCATGCCCAGATCATCGTGGCAGTGAACGGAAATAATCGCTTTATCAATGTTTGGAACACGCTCATACAAATTGGTGATGATTCCACCGAACTGAACCGGCGTCGTGTAACCCACGGTGTCAGGAATGTTGATGGTGGTCGCCCCGGCTTTGATTGCAGCTTCGACCACGCGGCACAGATTATCCAGCGGGGTACGGCCGGCATCTTCGCAGGAGAATTCGACGTCGTCAGTGTAATTACGGGCGCGTTTCACGGAATGCGTGGCCATTTCCAGCACCTGATCAAACGAGCGCTTCAGTTTGGATTCAATGTGCAGGGTAGAAGTGGCCAGGAAGACGTGGATACGGAAAGCTTCTGCGACGCGTAATGCTTCGGCAGCGGCGTCGATGTCACCGTCCACACAGCGGGCCAGACCGCAAACACGGCTATTTTTAATCTGGCGTGCGATAGTTTGTACGGACTCGAAATCGCCGGGAGAGGAGACCGGGAAGCCGACTTCCATCACGTCAACGCCCATTCTTTCCAGCGCCATTGCAATTTGAATCTTCTCTTTAACACTCAGGCTGGCTTGTAACGCCTGTTCACCGTCACGCAGCGTGGTATCGAAAATAATGACTTGCTCGCTCATGGGTTATTCCTTGTCTGCTTTTACTTTCGCGCCCTGCGGGAGATAAAAAAAAACCCGCGCATCGGCGCGGGTTTATTGTCTGTGGAAGTTGAATCAGTTCTGATTTTCGCCCACTGGCTTACCGCGCAAATATTCTGCGTTGAGTAGTAGGCCTAGGAGACGGGTCATCATGAACATGTGTTTCAGCTTCTCATCATCGGGTGGTCAGAACGGATATCGTTCAAACAGTGACTAAAGTGATACGGGAATGTGTGCGGTATGTCAACCTTCACTGTGTGGAAATTCCAGAAAATCGCCAAAATGATATTGAATCTCATTTAGCATAAAACACTGGCGTCGCGGAGGTACTCGGGATGAAGGTTTTAAAGGGGGGCGGAAAAATAAGAACAAAAAAAATGCACCCGCCCGGGGGCACCTGGATAAATACTCTATTTAATACAGTGAATTAAAAATGATTTAGTATGGCTTAACTTATTATTCATTTTTAGAATGTTGTTTACGGAAATATTTTGCTGTTTGATATCATCAGTTTCTTTGTGGGAAATAAAATTTGTATTTCTGTTTCTGATTATTGGAAACAAAAATTCATATTTTTCTGAAAATAAATTGATGAGAATTTGCTGCGTTTTCTCTGCCAATATTTATGTTCCCCAATACCATCTCAATGCTGCGCTTTACGAAATAGATTATTGAAGATAATCATTTTATTTGGATTCGAATGTCTATTATGAGGGATATCATGTCTGACGCCGATACAGAAATACAACCTAAAACCGCTGAGGCAGAAACGCACCTTCGCAATGTTGATTTAAATTTATTAACGGTTTTTGATGCCGTCATGCAATTACAAAATATTACACGTGCAGCCAATATGTTGGGGATGTCCCAGCCAGCGGTCAGTAATGCCGTTGCCCGTTTGAAAGTGATGTTTAATGATGACTTGTTTGTGCGTTTCGGGCGCGGGATCCAACCGACGATGCGCGCACGTCAACTGTTTGGCCCGATCAGACAGGCTTTGCAACTGGTGATGAACGAACTGCCGGGGGCAGGTTTTGACCCTTATCTCAGCACACGCCAGTTTAATGTCGCTATTTGCAGCCCGCTCGATAAACGCTTCACCAGCCTGGTGCTGAATGCCGCCGAAGAATTATCGCCGGGTGTCAGTGTTAAACTGCAAACGATTGTTAACGATGATATTGAACATCAGCTGCGTTACCAGAATATAGAATTTGTGATCAGTTATCGTAAATTTGAGCGTGCTGATTTTTGCAATCATGCCTTATTTAATGATGAGCTGGTTCTGGTCGCGGCGCAAAATCATCCCCGTATCAGTCCGCATATGTCTGATGAAAAGTATCTGAAAGAAAAACATGCTGTCATGATGATGGACCGCTTCTATTCTTTCAGTTCACCTTATTACGACGACTCTGAGTTAGTTTCGCTGATTTCCTATCAAGGAACCGATCTGTTCAGCGTTATGGAAATTGTCTCCAAATCCGAGATGGTTGCACTGGTGCCGCGCTGGCTGGCACAGGCAAATGCAGGGATACTTAATTTATCCGTCATTCCACTGCCGTGGATGAAAAATACGCTGACTTGTTATCTTTCCTGGCACGAATCATCCAGCAAAGACAAAGGTAATATGTGGATGAAAACATTATTGAGCCAGTGTGTTGTTTCTCTGTAATCAGTCAGTCATTACGACTTTTTTGGCAGAGGTGATCGCAGCGAAAGCGGCTGCCTGTTCTTTATCAGATAGTTTTTTATCCTGCAGGTTTTTTTCTCCTCGTTAGAGTCCTGCAGGTTTTTTTTGTCTTAGAAATTCCGCGTTATATTTCCAAAACCCTGCTGCAGCTCCTACAATTTCATTTCGCCTTGCAATCTTTGTCGGTAGACTGCGTTAAATCTTTGTAACAGAGCAATGCAGTCAGCTCCCTCCTTTTACTGACTACGCTGGACGCCGGTATAAACGCTCAATGAATCCAACCTTAAATAATTACCATCTGATTTCCCGTTTTCGTCAGCAAGTCGTTGCCCGCGCTGAACAGACTGCATTTCGCGAGTGGTCGCCAGCGGCAGAATCTGCCCTGACCTGGCGTGAGCTGGGCGAGAAAGTGGATGCCTTATCCGACGTGTTATTGCAGGAGCAAGTGGGCGTTCAGGAACGGATCGCCATTTGCGGGAATAATTCGATGGCCTGGGCGACAGCAGATCTTGCGATCCTGCAATTGCGTGCTGTCACCGTGCCGGTTTATGCCACCAATACACCCGCGCAGTCTGCATATGTACTCAATGATGCGGATGTCCGTATTTTGTTTGTCGTCGGTCAGAAACAATATGACGCGGCGGTGGCTGTGCGTGATCTCTGCCCGCAGCTGAAACACATACTGGTGCTGGACAATGATGTCGATTTACGTGGCGTACCCATTGCCCGGCATGTTTCAGGCGTTGTTCCCCGGGATGCTGCTTTAGCTGCTGAGCGTGAAGTGCGGGTGAATGCCCGTGACCTGAGTGATCTGTTCACGCTTATCTATACCTCGGGCACTACCGGAGAAGCAAAAGGCGTGATGCTGGATTACCGCAGCATGGCGACGCAACTGATGCAGCATGAAAGGCGTCTGAGCATTTCGGAGCATGATGTTTCCCTTTGTTTTCTGCCGCTGGCGCACGTTTTTGAACGCGCGTGGAGTTTCTTCGTGATGCATTGCGGTGCGCAAAACGTCTTCCTGCGCGAAACTGATCTGGTGCGTGATGCTTTGCAGGCCATTAAACCGACAGTAATGTGTGCGGTACCGCGCTTCTATGAAAAAGTGTTCAGCGCGATCCACGACAAAGTCTCTCGCGCAGGAACCCTCAAAAAGCGGCTTTTCCACTGGGCCGTCGGGCAGGGCAAAGAGAAGTTTTTGATCGAGCGCCGTGGCGAACGTTATCCGTTCTGGCTGGTGCCTGCGCATTTTCTCGCCGATAAACTGGTGCTAAAAAAGCTGCGTGATTTGCTGGGTGGCAATCTGCGTTTTCTGCCTGCCGCCGGTGCAAGTCTGGACGACAATGTCATTCTGTTTTTCGAATCACTCGGTCTGAAAATCAAATACGGCTACGGCCTGACGGAAACGTGCGCGACGGTGACCTGCTGGGAAGAAAATGATTTCCGCTTTGGTTCTGTCGGAACGGCGTTACCAGAGATTGAAGTGCGGATCGGCGAGGAGAATGAGATTCAGGTTTGCGGCCCAACACTCCTGCGGGGTTACTTCAATAAACCGGAAGAGACGGCGGCCAGTTTCACTGCCGACGGCTGGTTTAAAACCGGTGATGCCGGGAAAATGGATGCACAAGGGAATGTGTTTATTACCGAACGACTCAAAGATCTGATGAAAACGTCGGGCGGAAAATACATTGCTCCGCAGCGTATCGAAGGCACGCTGGTGCAGGATCGTTATATCGAGCAGGCGGCAGTCATCGCCGATGAAAGGCACTTTGTTTCTGCGCTGATCGTGCCTGATTTTGATGTGCTGAACGTCTATGCCCAGGCGCACCGTATTGATTATTTCAATCGCGCCGGACTGGTGAAAAACGAGCAGATCCTCTCGCTGTTTGCCCACCAGCTACGCGAGATTCAGCATGATCTTGCCGGTTTTGAGCAGGTGAAAAAGTTTGTGTTGCTGACCAAACCTTTCACGATGGAAGCGGGTGAACTGACCCCGACCCTTAAACTGCGCCGCAAAAATATTTTCAGCCGTTATCAGAAGGAAATCGATCAGCTTTATCAGGAGTAATGCTTCATCTGCCCGTTTCATCACTTTCCTTTCTGAATCACCGGCGTATGTCACTTCGCCGGTTTCCTTCCCTCGTTTTAGTTTCAGGTCCGCTATGGACATAATTTAATACTGTAATTTTTCCAGCCTTCCTGATATTTCTGACTGGTTAGTGCTCACAGGCAGTGTTTTGTCCCGAGCGGGAGAATGAAGGCAGTGCGAGGCGATAAAATCATGCCTGTGCAGAATTTTTGGCGTTTGCCTGACTCCGGTTCTGACGCTAAGGTACTGAGTTAGATTCTTGAACGCCAATAAGAACAGCAGGGTTTTGTGAGCCCGATAGAAAGTCCTAAAATTCAGCAATTTATCTTTAAATTGCTGCTGATAGAACAGCTAGCTGAAACACAAGTCATCCTATAAAAGAAGCAAAAAGCCTGGAGGCAAAACCATGGAGATGTTGTCAGGAGCCGAGATGGTCGTCCGGTCGTTAATCGACCAGGGCGTTAAGCACGTATTCGGTTATCCCGGCGGTGCGGTGTTGGATATCTATGATGCCCTGCATACGGTCGGTGGGATAGATCATGTGCTGGTGAGACATGAACAGGGTGCTGTTCATATGGCTGACGGTTATGCGCGTGCCACGGGTGACGTGGGCGTCGTGCTGGTGACTTCCGGTCCCGGCGCAACCAATGCGATCACCGGCATTGCCACGGCTTATATGGATTCCATTCCGCTAGTGGTGCTATCCGGCCAGGTACACAGTTCACTCATCGGTTATGACGCATTCCAGGAATGCGACATGGTGGGGATTTCCCGCCCGGTGGTGAAACACAGTTTTCTGGTAAAACGTGCGGAAGATATTCCGACTGTGCTGAAAAAAGCGTTTTATCTTGCCTCTACCGGCCGTCCTGGCCCGGTGGTTGTCGACCTGCCAAAAGATGTGGTGAACCCGCAGATTAAACTGCCTTACGCCTATCCTGATCAGGTTGCGATGCGCTCCTATAACCCGACGGTGCAAGGCCATCGCGGGCAAATCAAGCGCGCAGTCCAGACTTTACTGGCGGCGAAGAAACCGGTGCTGTACGTCGGTGGCGGTGCGATTAATTCTGAGTGTGATGCTGAACTGCTGCAACTGGCGGAGAAACTGAATCTGCCCGTCACCAGTTCCCTGATGGGGTTGGGCGCATTTCCCGGTACCCATCGCCAGAGCCTTGGTATGCTCGGCATGCACGGTACTTACGAAGCCAATATGGCGATGCACAACGCGGATTTAATCTTCGGTGTAGGTGTGCGTTTCGACGACCGTACCACCAATAATCTGGCGAAGTACTGCCCGAATGCGACGGTTATGCACATTGATATCGACCCGACGTCCATTTCCAAAACCGTGAATGCGGATATTCCGATTGTGGGTGATGCGAAGCAGACGCTGATTCAGATGCTGGAATTGCTGGCACAAAGCGACGAAAAGCAGGAATTCGATGCGCTGCGCGACTGGTGGCAAAATATTGAGAACTGGCGCGGGCGTGAGTGCCTGAGCTACGACAAAAATACCGGTACCATCAAGCCACAGGCGGTTATCGAAACGCTGCACCGTCTGACCAAAGGCGATGCCTATGTTACGTCGGACGTCGGGCAGCATCAGATGTTTGCCGCATTGTATTATAAGTTCGATAAACCGCGTCGCTGGATCAACTCCGGTGGCCTCGGCACGATGGGCTTTGGCCTGCCTGCTGCGCTGGGTGTGAAACTTGGCCTGCCGGATGAGACGGTAATTTGTGTGACCGGTGACGGCAGTATCCAGATGAACATTCAGGAGCTGTCGACCGCGCTGCAATACGATTTGCCAGTGATCGTCGTGAACCTGAACAATGGCTATCTGGGCATGGTGAAGCAGTGGCAGGACATGATTTACTCCGGCCGTCATTCTCAGTCTTACATGCAATCGCTGCCTGATTTCGTGAAACTGGCGGAAGCTTACGGGCATGTGGGTATTGCTATCCGCACGCCGGATGAGCTAGAAAGCAAGCTGGCGCTGGCGCTGGAACAGAAAAATCGTCTGGTATTTGTTGATATCAGCGTGGATGAAACAGAACACGTTTACCCTATGCACATCCGTGGCGGTGCGATGGACGAAATGTGGTTAAGCAAAACGGAGAGGACCTGATCATGCGCCGGATTTTATCAGTATTACTGGAAAACGAATCGGGCGCGTTGTCCCGCGTGGTTGGCCTGTTCTCTCAGCGTGGCTATAACATTGAAAGCCTGACCGTTGCACCGACGGATGATCCTACCTTGTCGCGCATGACGATTCAGACCGTGGGTGATGCCAAGGTGCTCGAGCAAATCGAAAAACAGCTGCATAAGCTGGTAGACGTATTACGAGTCACTGAGCTGGTGCAGGGTGCTCACGTTGAGCGTGAAATCATGCTGGTGAAGGTGCAGGCTTCCGGTTATGGCCGGGAAGAAGTTAAACGCTCTACCGAGATTTTCCGCGGTCAGATTGTGGATGTCACAGCAACGCTTTACACCGTTCAGCTGGCGGGTACCAGTGACAAACTGGACGCGTTTTTAGCCATTATCCGTGATGTGGCTGAAATCGTCGAAGTTGCGCGCTCCGGCGTAGTGGGTGTCTCCCGTGGCGACAAAATCATGCGCTAAAGCGTAAATAATCAGCAAGATGTGAAACTTATCTGATATTTAAAAGCCCGGCTCTTGAGTTGGGCTTTATTTTTTGCGAGACAGGTGAAGCGATTCGGTAAAACACCTTGCCCGGCAGAGGCTTCTGCGGTTAGATAAAGCATTATCTTTATTAAGGGGTTTCTCAGTGAAGCTGGATGAGATCGCGAGGTTAGCGGGCGTTTCGCGTACAACGGCCAGTTATGTGATTAATGGCAAAGCGAAACAGTATCGTGTCAGCGATAAGACAGTCGAAAAAGTTATGGCTGTCGTGAAGGAACATAACTATCACCCGAATGCGGTGGCAGCGGGTTTACGCGCCGGTCGCACCCGTTCTATTGGCCTGGTGATCCCCGATCTGGAAAATACCAGTTACACCAAAATCGCCAACTTCCTCGAGCGTCAGGCCCGTCAGCGGGGTTATCAACTGCTAATCGCCTGTTCAGAAGATCAGCCTGACAACGAAATGCGCTGCATCGAACATCTGCTGCAACGTCAGGTAGATGCGATCATTATCTCCACGTCATTGCCGCCGGAACATCCTTTCTATCAGCGCTGGGCCAACGATGATTTCCCGATCATTGCGCTTGATCGCGCTCTGGATCCCGAACACTTCATCAGTGTTGTGGGTGCCGATCAGGATGACGCACTGATGCTGGCGCAGGAGTTGCGCACCTTTCCTGCTGAATCGGTATTGTATCTCGGCGCGCTGCCTGAGCTTTCCGTGAGTTTTCTGCGCGAGCAGGGATTCCGCCAGGCATGGGCTGAAGATCCACGCCAGCCGGAATACCTTTATGCCAATGCTTATGATCGTGAATCAGCGGCCATAGTGTTTGCCGAATGGCTAAAAACGCACCCGATGCCGCAGGCGTTATTTACGACGTCATTCCAGCTGTTACAGGGTGTGATGGACGTTACGCTGAAAATGGAAGGGCGTTTACCGGTCAATCTCGCTATTGCCACATTCGGCGATAACGAGCTGCTCGATTTCCTCGAATGCCCGGTTCTGGCCGTGGCGCAGCGTCACCGCGATGTGGCTGAACGTGTACTGGAGCTGGTTCTGGCCTGTCTGGATGAGCCGAAGAAGCCGAAAGCAGGGCTGACCCGTATCCGCCGTAATTTGTTCCGCCGTGGTCGCCTGAGCCGCAAATAAACCCCGGACGGGTATTCACCTGACTGCCCGTCTTTTTCACCGTTGCTGAATCGCGTTAAAACATTCCGGTAATTTGCGTTGCCGTTTCTGATAATCAAAATACGAGAATTCCCATATGACTTTAATGGGCAATTTAGGAGCATTCCCAGACTGCTGAATTATTAACAAATGTTTTTGCTTTCCTTCCGCTGATATAAACCTTCCAATCAATTTCTAAAATACGTTAATGCTCGCCGCAAAAGTGCTGTAGAATTCCCCGCTTAAATTCCAGCGGTGTGAGTTTGCTGCGGTACTGATGGCTTTTAAATCTGCCCGAAGGCTTATGCCATGCGGGTTGGCATGTAAAATGATGTTGATTTAGACGTGACAGCCAGAAAAAAATTGAAAATGATTTTTGTTAAGGCAAAACGGTCAGGAAATGAGAGTTGGATAGCAGAAGAATATAAATAGTTAAATAATGTTCAGTTTGGCTTTTTTTTAAACGAAATTATTAACCCTCCGAAATTTCTTCAACTAATCATGACGTTATTTTCTATACCCCCTCTAAAAAACCTCATCACATTGCGCTAAGCATTTGTGTGGCTGCGTAAATATTGCCAAACCGTCTCCGCTCTGGCTTGACAAGGTTTTAAAACCATCCGTAAACTCTTTTCTGTGGGAATTTGTGGGGGAAAGTGGTGAAAAGGGTCACAGAGGGGTAGAGCGGTCATGTTTCGTGGCGCGACGATGGTTAACCTCGACAGTAAAGGGCGACTTGCCGTACCCACCCGTTATCGGGATTTACTGAGCGAAGAATCGCAAGGTCAAATGGTGTGCACCATAGACCTCCATCACCCATGTCTCCTCCTTTACCCCCTCCCTGAGTGGGAAGTTATCGAACAAAAATTGTCCCGTCTGTCGAGTATGAACCCCATTGAGCGCCGTATTCAGCGCCTTTTACTGGGGCATGCCAGTGAATGTCAGATGGATAACGCCGGGCGTCTGCTGATTGCAACAACATTGCGTCAGCATGCCGGGCTCGCAAAAGAAGTGATGCTGGTTGGGCAGTTCAATAAGTTTGAATTGTGGGATGAACAGACCTGGTATCAACAAGTTAAGGAAGACATCGACGCTGAACAATCGTCTCAGGAGCCACTTTCTGACCGATTACAGGACTTGTCATTATAAGCATGGTTGAAAACTACAAACACACTTCCGTTTTGCTGGATGAAGCCGTTAACGGCCTCAACATTCGACAGGACGGCATTTACATAGACGGAACTTTTGGCCGTGGTGGCCATTCACGTCTGATTCTGTCCCAGCTTGGGCCGGACGGACGCTTGCTGGCGATTGACCGTGATCCACAGGCGATCAAAGCCGCAGAATCTATTGATGATCCGCGTTTCTCTATCGTTCACGGACCTTTTTCTGATCTGGCCGACTATGTGCGGGATCGGGGTCTCGAAGGCAAGATCGACGGCGTACTGCTGGATTTAGGCGTTTCTTCTCCTCAGCTTGATGATCCTGAACGTGGATTCTCATTTATGCGTGACGGGCCTCTGGATATGCGTATGGATCCTACCCGTGGTTATTCAGCAGCTGAATGGCTGATGAAAGCTGAAGCCGAAGATATTGCCTGGGTGTTGAAAACTTTTGGTGAAGAGCGTTTTGCCAAACGCATTGCACGCGCGATCGTTGAGCGTAACCGCGAATTGCCGATGACCCGGACTAAAGAGCTGGCGGATCTGATCGCTAATGCCTCGCCAGTGCGTGAGAAGCACAAGCATCCGGCCACGCGCAGCTTCCAGGCGATCCGTATCTACATCAACAGTGAGCTGGAAGAGATTGAACGTGCGCTGGATGGCGCACTGGAAATTTTGGCACCTGAAGGACGTTTATCCGTGATCAGCTTCCACTCTCTGGAAGACCGGATTGTGAAACGCTTCATCCGTCAGCATAGCCGTGGCGCGCAGGTGCCAGCCGGTATCCCGATGACGGAAGCGCAAATCGCGGAACTTGGCGGACGTTCTCTGAAATCAGTCGGGAAAATGATGCCCTCTGAAGCCGAAGTGGCAGAGAACCCGCGGGCACGCAGTTCTGTTCTGCGTTTTGCTGAGAGAACAACAGCGTGATAGGCAACGAACGCCACGGATTAGTGGGAGTGATCGCCAGCGATATCCTTCGCAACGGCAAGATCCCGTTAATTCTGATGATCGCCGTTTTGGTCAGTGCAATTTTAGTGGTCACTACCGCTCACCGTACGCGTTTGCTGACGGCTCAGCGTGAACAATTAGTCCTGGAAAGGGATGCGCTGGACATTGAATGGCGCAACCTGATCCTTGAAGAGAACGCCCTCGGTGATCACAGCCGGGTAGAACGCATCGCAACGGAGAAATTGCAAATGCAACACGTTGATCCATCTCAAGAAATTATTGTGGTTCAGCCTTAAAATGCGCACGGAGAATACAGGCAGCGAATGAAAGCAACACGCACCGCGAAGTTAAAGCGTCCCGAAAATCAAGCCAGCTTTATCAGCTGGCGTTTTGCGTTGTTGTGCGCTTGTATCCTGCTGGCATTGGTTGGCCTGATGTTGCGTGTGGCGTATCTGCAGGTGATTAATCCGGATAAGCTGGTGAAGGAAGGTGACCTGCGTTCCCTTCGCGTACAAACCATTCCAACCTCCCGTGGCATGATTACCGATCGCTCTGGTCGCCCGCTGGCGGTCAGTGTACCGGTTAATGCCATCTGGGCTGACCCAAAAGAAATTAGCGATCGCGGCGGTATCACCTCCGATACCAAATGGAAAGCGCTGGCCGATGCACTGAATATGCCTCTTGCCCAACTTTCGTCCCGCATTACTGCCAATCCAAATGGGCGCTTCGTGTATCTGGCGCGTCAGGTCAATCCTGCGGTCGGCGAATATATCCGTAAACTCAAACTGCCGGGGATTTCCCTGCGTCAGGAATCCCGCCGCTATTACCCGGCCGGGCAGGTGACGTCGCATGTTATTGGCGTCACCAATATCGACGGCGAAGGTATTGAAGGCGTCGAGAAGAGTTTTGACCGCTGGCTGACCGGTAAACCGGGTGAACGTACCATTCGTAAAGACCGCTTCGGGCGCGTCATCGAGGATATTTCTACTGTAGACAGCCAGGCGGCACACAATCTGGCGCTCAGCATCGATGAGCGTTTGCAGGCGCTGGTTTACCGCGAGCTTAACAACGCCGTGGCATTCAACAAAGCGGAGTCGGGCACTGCGGTGCTGGTCGATGTGCAAACCGGTGAAGTGCTGGCGATGGCTAACAGCCCGTCCTACAACCCGAACAACATGCCGGATACGCCAAAAGACGTGATGCGTAACCGTGCCATCACCGACATCTTCGAACCGGGTTCCACAGTGAAACCGATGGTGGTGATGACGGCATTGAAAAACGGTGTGGTGCGCGAGAACAGCGTACTGAATACTTTGCCGTACCGGATTAACGGTCATGAGATTAAAGATGTGGCCCGTTACGCGGAGCTTTCCGTTACGGGTATCTTGCAGAAGTCGAGTAACGTCGGTGTTTCACGACTGGCGTTATCGATGCCATCCGCTGAGCTGGTAGATACTTACTCGCGATTCGGATTGGGAAAACCGACCAATTTGGGGCTGGTCGGAGAAAGCAGTGGCTTATACCCTAAAAAACAACGGTGGTCTGACATAGAGAGGGCCACCTTCTCTTTCGGCTACGGGCTAATGGTGACACCTCTCCAGCTAGCGCGAGTCTACGCAACAATCGGCAGCATGGGCGTTTATCGCCCATTGTCGATCACACGAGTTGATCCGCCGGTTTCCGGCGAGCGCGTCTTCCCTGAACCGCTGGTACGTACCGTTGTGCATATGATGGAAAGCGTGGCACTGCCTGGCGGCGGTGGCGTGAAAGCGGCAATCAAGGGCTATCGCATTGCGATTAAAACCGGTACCGCAAAAAAAGTCGGCCCGGATGGGAAGTACGTTAACAAATACATTGCCTATACCGCCGGCGTTGCGCCAGCAAGCAATCCAAGATTTGCCCTTGTGGTGGTTATCAACGATCCACAGGCAGGGAAATATTACGGTGGGGCCGTTTCCGCACCGGTGTTTGGCGCCATCATGGGCGGCGTATTGCGCACCATGAACGTTGAACCGGATGCGCTGACTGCCGATGAAAACGCAGACATAGTGAATAATCAAAAAGAGGCTTCAGGTGGCAGATCGTAATTTGCGCGACATCTTAGCGCCCTGGGTGAGTGATGCCCCGGCGGTAGCGCTAAAAGACATGATTCTGGACAGCCGCGTTGCGGCTGCCGGCGATCTGTTTGTCGCGGTTTCAGGCCATACCAGTGACGGGCGTCGTTTTATTCCCCAGGCAATTGCCCAGGGCGTCGCCGCCGTTGTGGCCGAGGCAAAGGGTGAGCAACAGCACGGAACGGTCTGCCAGATGCATGGCGTACCGGTGGTTTATCTTGAGGATCTCAATATTCTGCTGTCAGAGCTGGCGGGACGTTTTTACCAGCAACCGGGCAAAGAATTACGTCTGGTTGGCGTAACTGGCACCAACGGCAAAACCACGACCACGCAACTGCTGGCGCAATGGAGCCAGTTGCTGGGCGAAACCAGTGCCGTGATGGGCACTGTGGGCAATGGCCTGCTGGATAACGTGATACCAGCGGAAAACACCACCGGTTCTGCCGTACAGGTTCAGCACATTCTGGCTGACCTGGTGAAACTGGGTGCAACCTTTGCCGCAATGGAAGTTTCTTCACACGGGCTGGTTCAGCACCGTGTTGCCGCACTGCCGTTTGCCGCTGCCGCATTTACCAACCTGAGCCGTGATCACCTTGATTACCACGGTGATATGCAAAGCTATGAAGATGCCAAATGGCAGCTTTTCGCCTCACATCAGGTCGGTCAAAAAATTATCAATGCTGACGATGAAGTCGGTGCACGCTGGCTGGCGAAAACGCCAAATGCGATTGCGGTCAGCATGGAAGACAAAATTCCGGCAGGCTGGAGTGGCCGCTGGCTGGTGGCACGTAGCGTGAATTATCACGATAACGGTGCCACCGTAAACATCGATTCAAGCTGGGGTGAAGGCAAGCTGGAGAGCCGCCTGATGGGGGCCTTCAACGTCAGCAATCTGCTGGTTGCGCTGGCCACGCTGCTTTCTCTGGATTATCCGCTGGCGCAATTACTGGTGACCGCCTCTCAGCTGCAACCGGTTTGTGGCCGTATGGAAGTTTTCAATGCGCCGGGTAAACCTACGGCGGTGGTTGATTATGCGCACACTCCTGACGCACTGGAAAAAGCGCTGGCGGCAGCGCGGCTACATTGTCGTGGCACGTTGTGGTGCGTTTTTGGTTGCGGTGGAGATCGCGATAAAGGCAAGCGTCCGCTGATGGGCGCTATTGCTGAGCAATACGCTGACCGCGTGATTGTTACCGATGATAATCCTCGCAGCGAAGAGCCTCGCGCTATCGTTGCAGATATCCTTGCCGGTCTGCTTGATGCAGGACGTGTGCAGGAAATCCATGGCCGCGCAGAAGCAGTCACCAGCGCGATCATGCAGGCGAAAGAAGACGACGTTGTGTTGATTGCCGGTAAAGGGCATGAGGATTACCAGCTCGTCGGAAACCAGCGTCTCGACTATTCCGACCGTGTGACGGTTGCACGTTTGCTGGGGGTGATCGCATGATCCGTGTTTCCCTGCAAACGCTGGCTGATGCGCTCAACGCTGAGCTCATCGGCACTGATACTCAAATTGACAGCGTGACGACGGACACCCGTCAGATCACTGAAGGCTGTTTGTTTGTCGCCCTGAAAGGCGAAAAATTCGATGCCCACGACTTTGCCGCTGATGCCGTAAAAGCCGGTTCAGGGGCTTTACTGGTAAGTAAGCGCTTACCGGTAGATGTTCCTCAGTTAGTGGTTGCTGACACCCGTATTGCGCTCGGGCAACTGGGCGGCTGGGTGCGTCAGCAGGTTCCGGCGCGTGTCGTCGGCCTGACCGGTTCTTCCGGCAAGACGTCTGTGAAAGAGATGACCGCGGCGATTTTGCGCGAGTGCGGCAATGTGCTGTATACCGCAGGCAACTTCAATAACGACATTGGCGTTCCTCTGACGTTGCTGCGCTTAACGGCAGAACATGATTTTGCTGTCATCGAAATGGGTGCGAATCATGCGGGTGAAATCGCCTACACCACTGCCCTGGCACGACCTGAAACGGCGCTGGTGAATAACTTGTCCGCCGCACATCTGGAGGGTTTCGGTTCCCTCGCAGGCGTGGCTCGTGCGAAAGGCGAGATTTTCGATGGGCTGCCGGAAAACGGCATTGCCGTGATCAATGCGGATAACAACGATTGGGCGAACTGGCAGCATAAGCTGAACGGTAAAACCGTCTGGCGTTTCTCTCCCACTTTCGGTGAAGGCATCGATTTCAGTGCCACTGATGTCAACATCAGCCCGCTGAATACCACGTTCACTCTGCATTCTCCTCAGGGCAGCATTGATGTCTCGCTGCCGGTTCCGGGTCGTCACAATATCGCTAACGCACTCGCTGCGGCTGCGCTGGCAATGTCTGTCGGTGCATCGCCGGAGAACGTGCGCGCCGGGCTGGCGACGCTGCAATCCGTGAAAGGGCGCTTATTCCCGATCGTTATCAGCGAGGGCAAAACCTTGCTTGATGACAGCTACAACGCGAATGTGGGTTCAATGACCGCTGCCGCACAGGTGCTGGCGGAAATGCCGGGCTACCGCGTGATGGCAGTGGGCGATATGGCTGAACTGGGCGCTGAAAGCGAACATTGCCATCGTCAGGTCGGTGAAGCTATCCGCGACGCCGGTATCGACAAAGTATTCAGCATTGGTCATGACAGCCGCATCATCAGTGATGTCAGCGGGTGTGGTGAACATCTGGAAGATAAGGCAGCCCTGACGGCCCGTTTAACGAGCTTACTGTCTGAACATGCGGTAATTACCGTTTTGATTAAAGGTTCACGTAGTGCCGCAATGGAGCAGGTAGTACGCGCGTTACAGGAGAATGCAACATGTTAGTTTGGCTGGCCGAACATTTGGTCAAATATTATTCCGGCTTCAACGTCTTTTCTTATCTGACGTTTCGCGCCATTGTCAGCCTGCTGACCGCTTTGTTCCTGTCGCTGTGGATTGGGCCTCGCATGATTGCCCGTCTGCAGAAAATGTCTTTCGGCCAGATTGTCCGTAACGACGGCCCGGAATCACATTTCAGTAAACGTGGTACACCAACGATGGGCGGCCTGATGATTCTGGCGTCTATCACGATTTCCGTATTGATGTGGGCCTATCCGTCCAATCCGTACGTGTGGTGTGTGCTGTTCGTATTGCTGGGTTACGGTGTGGTGGGCTTTATCGATGACTATCGCAAAGTCGTGCGTAAAGACACCAAGGGGCTGATCGCCCGCTGGAAATACTTCTGGCAGTCAGTCATTGCGCTGGCCGCCGCTTTCACGATGTATGCCATTGGTAAAGACACGCCAGCGACCGAGCTGGTGGTGCCGTTCTTTAAAGACATCATGCCGCAGCTGGGTTTGATGTACATCCTGCTGAGCTACTTTGTGATTGTCGGTACCAGTAACGCCGTCAATCTGACGGATGGTCTGGACGGGCTGGCGATTATGCCAACGGTTTTCGTCGCGGCGGGCTTTGCGCTGGTGGCATGGGCGACCGGTAACATGAATTTCGCCAGCTACCTGCACATCCCTTATCTGCGTCATGCAGGTGAACTGGTGATCGTGTGTACCGCAATTGTCGGTGCCGGGCTTGGGTTCCTGTGGTTCAACACCTATCCGGCACAAGTTTTCATGGGCGATGTCGGTTCTCTGGCGCTGGGTGGCGCGCTGGGCACTATCGCTGTGCTGCTGCGTCAGGAGTTTTTGCTGGTGATTATGGGCGGTGTGTTTGTTGTCGAAACCCTGTCGGTAATCTTACAAGTTGGGTCCTTTAAGTTACGTGGGCAGCGCATTTTCCGTATGGCGCCTATCCATCATCACTACGAACTTAAAGGCTGGCCGGAACCGCGCGTTATTGTGCGCTTCTGGATTATTTCGCTGATGCTGGTGCTGATTGGCCTGGCGACGCTGAAGGTACGGTAATTATGGCTGACTATCAGGGTAAAAAAGTGGTCATCATCGGGCTGGGTCTTACCGGCCTGTCTTGTGTTGATTTCTTTGTTGCACGTGGCGTCACGCCGCGTGTCATTGATACCCGCGTCAGCCCGCCAGGACTCGATAAACTGGCGGATAACATTGAGTGTCATCTCGGTTCACTCAATGAAGACTGGCTGCTGGACGCTGATTTGATCATTTCAAGTCCGGGTGTTGCGCTGGCAACGCCAGCACTGAGCGCAGCTGCAGAGGCTGGCGTGGAAATCATTGGCGATATCGAATTGTTCTGCCGCGAAACGCAAACCCCAATTGTGGCTATCACCGGTTCGAACGGTAAAAGCACTGTCACCACGCTGGTCGGCGAGATGGCGAAAGCGGCCGGATGGCGCGTGGGCGTGGGCGGCAATATCGGTTTGCCTGTGCTGACCATGCTGGATCACGAATACGATCTGTTTGTGCTTGAGCTTTCCAGCTTCCAGCTTGAAACCACACACAGTCTTCACGCGGCGGCGGCGACCATTCTCAACGTAACTGAAGACCACATGGACCGCTATCCGTTTGGTTTGCAGCAATACCGTGCAGCCAAACTGAAAGTTTATGAGAACGCAGCATTATGCGTCGTCAATGCCGACGATGCGCTGACCATGCCGGTACGTGGCGCGGATAAACGCTGCGTGAGTTTTGGTGTTGATGTGGGTGATTACCATCTGACCCGTCAGCAGGATGATATCTGGTTACGTGTGCGTGGCGAGAAAGTCCTGAATACCCGTGAGATGCCACTGACAGGACGCCATAACTACACCAATGCCCTGGCGGCGCTGGCGCTGGCGGATGCAGTCGGTATTCCTCATGCGTCCAGCCTGAAAGCCCTGACGACCTTTACCGGTCTGGCTCATCGTTTTCAGGTGGCATGGCAACATAACGGCGTTCGCTGGATTAACGACTCTAAAGCGACCAATGTCGGCAGTACCGAAGCCGCATTGAACGGTCTGCACGTCGAAGGCACGCTGCATCTGTTATTAGGCGGGGACGGTAAATCTGCTGATTTCTCGCCACTGACGCGTTATTTGCAGGGCGACAATCTGCGTATTTACTGCTTTGGCCGTGATGGCGCAGAGCTGGCGGATTTGCGCCCTGACGTTTCTTACTTGTTTGAAACGATGGAACAGGCGATGCGTGATATCAGCACGCGTGTGGTTTCCGGCGATATGGTTTTACTGTCGCCAGCCTGCGCCAGCCTGGATCAGTTCCGCAGTTTTGAACAACGCGGCGATATCTTTACCGCGCTGGCGAAGGAGTTGGGTTGATGCGGATACCCGGGCTGAGCCTCGTCGGCAAATTTAATGATTGGGTGATGGGCGCCAAAGAAAGCGAGTCCGTCACACTGGTGTTGTATGACCGGACTTTGCTGTGGCTGACCTTCGGGCTGGCTATCGTCGGCTTCGTGATGGTGACATCAGCGTCGATGCCGATTGGTCAGCGTCTGGCAGACGATCCGTTTTTGTTTGCTAAACGTGATGCTATTTATCTCGGTCTGGCCTTTGGTTTATCACTGGTGACATTGCGTGTGCCGATGGCGGTCTGGCAGAAGTACAGCAATGTCCTGCTGCTGCTGTCGGTCATCATGTTGCTGGTGGTGCTGGTGGTGGGCAGCTCGGTTAACGGGGCATCTCGCTGGATTTCTCTCGGGCCGCTGCGTATTCAGCCGGCAGAGTTCTCCAAGTTGTCACTGTTCTGCTACCTCGCCAGCTATCTGGTGCGAAAAGTGGATGAAGTGCGCAGTAACTTTTGGGGCTTCTGCAAACCGATGGGTGTGATGGTCGTGCTGGCAGTATTGCTGTTGGCTCAGCCGGACCTTGGTACGGTGGTTGTACTGTTCATCACCACGCTGGCGATGTTATTCCTGGCAGGGGCAAAAATGTGGCAGTTCCTGGCCATTATCGGTTCGGGCGTATTCGCAGTGGTACTGCTGGTTCTTGCCGAGCCATACCGTATGCGCCGTGTGACATCGTTCTGGAATCCGTGGGCGGATCCGTTTGGTAGTGGCTACCAGTTAACTCAGTCACTGATGGCATTTGGTCGTGGCGAATTCTGGGGACAAGGTTTAGGTAATTCAGTCCAGAAACTGGAGTATTTACCTGAAGCACACACCGACTTTATCTTCTCCATTTTAGGCGAGGAATTGGGGTATTTCGGTGTGGTTCTCGCCCTGTTAATGGTATTCTTCGTCGCTTTTCGCGCCATGTCCATCGGGCGTCGCGCGTTAGAGACCGACCAGCGTTTTTCAGGGTTTTTAGCCTGTTCAATTGGCGTGTGGTTTAGCTTCCAGGCGTTGGTTAACGTCGGGGCTGCGGCGGGCATGTTGCCAACTAAAGGCCTGACATTGCCGCTCATCAGTTACGGTGGGTCGAGCCTGTTAATTATGTCGACGGCAATCGTGTTATTGCTGCGAGTGGATTTTGAAACGCGGCTGGCAAAAGCCCAGGCGTTTGTAAGGAGTGCCCGATGAGTGGCAATACCCGGCGTTTAATGGTGATGGCAGGTGGTACCGGGGGACATGTTTTCCCGGGACTGGCAGTAGCCCATCATCTTATCGCGCAAGGTTGGGAAGTTCGCTGGCTGGGTACAGCAGACCGAATGGAAGCGGATTTGGTTCCAAAACATGGTATCGAGATTGATTTCATTAAAATTGCCGGATTGCGTGGGAAAGGTCTTAAAGCGCAACTAACGGCACCGGTTCGCATATATCATGCGTGGCGTCAGGCGAAGGCCATCATGAAGCGCTTCCAGCCTGATGTGGTATTGGGCATGGGCGGATATGTGTCCGGTCCCGGAGGCCTGGCTGCCTGGTCACTGGGTATTCCGGTGGTGTTACACGAACAAAATGGCATTGCCGGCATGACCAATAAAGGGTTGTCGCACATTGCCAAAAAAGTATTGCAGGCGTTTCCGGGGGCATTTCCAAATGCTGACGTTGTTGGCAATCCGGTGCGTACTGACGTGCTGGCGCTGGAATTACCGGCAACCCGACTGGCCGGCCGCGAAGGTCCAATCCGCGTATTAGTGATTGGTGGCAGTCAGGGCGCGCGAGTCCTTAATCAGAGCATGCCGGAAGTGGCAGCGCTGATGGGCGATAAGATTACGTTGTGGCACCAGGTCGGTAAAGGTGCTCTGGCGTCAGTGAATCAGGCTTATGAAAAAGCCGGTCAGACGCAGCATAAAGTGACCGAATTCATTGATGACATGGCAGAGGCTTATGCCTGGGCCGATGTGGTGGTTTGCCGCTCCGGTGCGTTAACGGTCAGTGAAATTGCCGCCGCAGGTTTACCCGCGATTTTTGTGCCTTTCCAGCATAAAGACCGTCAACAGTACTGGAATGCGCTGCCGCTGGAAAAAGCCGGTGCCGCGAAGATTATCGAACAGAAAGATTTTAGTGCCGCCGCCGTCGCTGATCTGATGGCCGGATGGGACAGAACCCATCTGATGGAAATGGCGATGGCAGCACGTGCCGCCGCCATCCCCGATGCGACAGCGCGTGTAGCCGCTGAAGTGGTTGCCGCAAGCAAAAAATGAAAATGAACGGGCCACGCAGTGTGGGGTCCCAGCCGTAAGAAACGGATTAATCAGTAACCTGAAATAGTGAATAAAAACGTGAATACACAACAATTGGCGAAACTGCGTACCTTCGTGCCCGAGATGCATCGTGTCCGGCACATTCACTTTGTTGGCATCGGTGGTGCCGGCATGGGTGGTATCGCCGAAGTGTTGGCCAATGAAGGCTATCAGATCAGCGGTTCTGATTTAGCACCTAACGCGGTGACTCAGCAACTGACCGCGCTGGGCGCGACGATTTATTTCAATCACCGCCCGGAGAACGTGCTGGATGCCAGTGTGGTGGTAGTTTCCACCGCTATTTCATCCGATAACCCGGAAATTGTTGCGGCGCGTGAAGCCCGTATTCCGGTGATCCGCCGTGCAGAAATGCTCGCTGAACTGATGCGTTTTCGCCACGGTATTGCCGTGGCAGGTACGCACGGTAAAACAACGACCACGGCGATGGTGACCAGTATTTATGCCGAGGCCGGACTAGACCCGACCTTTGTAAACGGTGGACTGGTGAAAGCGGCAGGTACGCATGCGCGTCTGGGGTCAAGCCGCTTTCTGATCGCTGAAGCAGACGAAAGCGACGCGTCTTTCCTGCATCTGCAACCGATGGTGGCCATCGTGACCAACATTGAAGCGGATCACATGGACACGTATCAGGGTGACTTTGAAATCCTGAAGCAGACGTTCATCAATTTCCTGCACAACCTGCCGTTCTACGGGCGCGCAGTGATGTGTATTGATGATCCGGTTATCCGTGAGCTGATCCCACGCGTAGGACGTCATATGACGACGTACGGTTTCAGCGAAGACGCCGATGTGATTATCGAAAATTACCGTCAGGTGGGCGCGCAAGGTCACTTTACGCTGCGCCGTCAGGACTTGCCGCTGATAAGCGTTACGCTCAATGCGCCGGGTCGTCACAATGCGCTGAACGCCGCGGCCGCAGTTGCCGTCGCGACGGACGAAAATATCAGCGACGATGCTATTTTGCGCGCGCTGGCAGGTTTTCAGGGTACCGGCCGTCGTTTCGATTTTCTGGGCGAATACGCGCTGGAAAATGTGAACGGTAAAACAGGTAGCGCGATGCTGGTCGATGACTACGGCCACCATCCGACAGAAGTGGATGCGACGATCAAAGCCGCGCGTGCGGGCTGGGCAAACAAGCGCCTGGTGATGATCTTCCAGCCGCACCGTTATACCCGTACTCGCGATCTGTACGACGATTTCGCAAATGTGCTTTCGCAGGTTGATGTGCTGATCATGCTGGATGTGTATCCGGCCGGTGAAGCGCCGATCCCTGGCGCAGACAGCCGCTCGTTGTGCCGCACTATTCGCGCACGCGGCAAGCTTGATCCGATTTTGGTTTCTGATATTGAGGCGGTGCCGGAAAGTCTGGCGCAAATCCTCGAAGGCGACGATTTAGTTCTGGTTCAGGGCGCCGGTAATGTCGGCAGAGTGGCCCGTAAATTGGCAGATCAAAAGCTGCAACCAGTAAAGAAAGGTGAAGAACATCATGTCTGAGAAAGTAGCGGTATTGTTGGGTGGTACTTCCGCAGAACGCGATGTGTCATTACAGTCAGGCGCCGCAGTGCTGGCTGGTTTACGCGAATCCGGTGTTGATGCCCACGGCATCGATACCAAAACGTTTAATGTGGCGCTTCTCAAAGAAGAAGGGTACAGCAAAGTCTTTATCGCACTTCACGGTCGCGGTGGCGAAGATGGAACGTTGCAGGGGTTGCTGGAGCAAATCGGTTTGCCTTATACCGGCAGCGGCGTGATGGCGTCGGCGCTCACTATGGACAAGTTCCGCACCAAACTGGTGTGGCAGGCTTTAGGGTTACCGGTCACGCCGTTTGTCGCACTGCATCGTTCACAAATTGAGGAAGCAGGGCAGGGCGCTCTGGCGGCAAAAATCGCTGAATTAGGCCTGCCGGTGATCGTCAAACCAAGCCGTGAAGGTTCCAGCGTCGGGATGAGCAAAGTGACAACGGAAAAAGAGTTGTTACCCGCCCTGCAGGAAGGCTTCAGGCATGACGATAACGTACTGATCGAAAAATGGCTGAGTGGCCCGGAATATACCGTGGCTATCGTGGGCAACCAGGTGATGCCCTCGATTCGCATCCAGCCAGCCGGTACGTTTTATGACTATCAGGCAAAATATCTGTCTGATGAAACACAATATTTTTGCCCGAGCGGTTTAAGCGAAGCGCAGGAGCAGCAGTTGACTTCACTGGCTTTGCAGGCTTATCAGGCGCTCGATTGCAGTGGCTGGGGACGTGTCGACGTCATGCAGGGCGGTGACGGCAACTTCAACTTACTGGAAGTGAATACGTCGCCGGGAATGACCAGCCACAGTCTGGTGCCGATGGCGGCTAAACACGCCGGGTTGAGTTTCCCGCAACTCGTTTTCCGTATTCTGGAACTGGCAGACTGATATGTCTCAAGCCGCCCTGAATACCCGAGAGCGTGAGACGGCCGAGAGCAACGGCCGTCGCAGTAACGGTGGCCAGCTGGCAGGGATCGTGTTTCTGCTGTTGGTGGTAGGAACGATTTTATGGAGTGCGTGGGCCGTTGTCGGCTGGATGCAGGATGCAAACCGATTGCCGTTGTCCCAGTTAGTTGTCACCGGGGAGCGGCATTACACGACCAACGATGATATTCGTCAGGCGATTCTGTCCTTAGGGGCACCGGGAACGTTCATGACGCAGGATGTGAACGTCATTCAGCAGCAGATTGAGCGTTTACCCTGGATAAAACAGGTCAGCGTACGTAAGCAATGGCCGAATGAACTGAAGATACATCTCGTGGAGTATGTGCCGGTCGCACACTGGAATGATCTGCATATGGTTGATGCCGATGGCAAATCTTTCAGCATACCCGCCGAGCGTGTGGTCAAACAAAAAATGCCGTTGCTTTACGGTCCGGAAGGCAGCGAACAGGATGTTTTGCAGGGCTTTCAAACGATGAGTCAGGCGCTGGCCGCCGGCAAGTTCACGTTGAAAGCAGTGGCAATGAGTGCACGTCACTCGTGGCAGTTAACTCTGGATAATGACGTCCGGCTGGAATTGGGGAGAGATGACCGGATGGGGCGTTTACAACGTTTTATCGAGCTTTACCCGCGATTCCAGCAACAGGCTGAAGCCGATAAAAAACGCATCACTTATGTCGATTTACGTTATGACAGCGGTGCGTCAGTAGGTTGGGCACCAGAGTTTATTGACCAGCAAAACAGTAATCAGCAACAGAATCAGGCACAGGCTAAACAACAATGATCAAGTCGACGGACAGAAAACTGGTAGTTGGGCTGGAGATCGGTACGGCAAAGGTCGCCGCATTGGTGGGGGAAGTTCTGCCCGATGGCATGGTCAATATTATTGGCGTGGGCAGTTGCCCATCCCGTGGCATGGACAAGGGTGGCGTGAATGACCTGGAATCGGTGGTGAAATGCGTACAGCGCGCCATCGATCAGGCTGAATTGATGGCGGATTGCCAAATTTCCTCTGTTTACCTTGCTTTGTCTGGTAAACATATCAGTTGTCAGAATGAAATAGGGATGGTTCCTATTTCAGAAGAGGAAGTCACGCAGGAAGATGTAGAGAACGTGGTGCATACCGCTAAGTCGGTACGCGTACGTGATGAGCATCGGGTTCTGCATGTGATCCCTCAGGAATATGCCATTGATTATCAGGAAGGGATTAAAAACCCGGTCGGACTTTCCGGCGTGCGTATGCAGGCTAAAGTTCACCTGATTACCTGCCATAACGATATGGCGAAGAACATTGTGAAAGCGGTAGAACGCTGTGGCTTAAAAGTCGACCAGCTTATTTTTGCCGGTCTGGCAGCCAGTTATGCCGTTCTGACGGAAGATGAACGTGAATTAGGTGTTTGTGTCGTTGATATTGGTGGTGGAACCATGGATATCGCGGTTTATACCGGCGGCGCACTACGTCATACTAAGGTAATCCCTTATGCAGGGAATGTGGTCACCAGCGACATCGCTTATGCGTTTGGAACGCCACCGACCGATGCCGAAGCGATCAAGGTTCGCCACGGTTGTGCATTAGGTTCAATTGTCGGCAAAGACGAAAACGTCGAAGTGCCGAGCGTCGGTGGGCGTCCACCACGCAGTCTGCAGCGTCAGACACTGGCTGAAGTTATCGAGCCTCGTTACACAGAATTGCTGAATTTAGTGAACGATGAAATTTTGCAATTGCAGGAGCAGTTACGTCAGCAAGGCGTAAAACATCATCTGGCCGCCGGCATTGTTCTGACAGGCGGTGCAGCACAAATTGATGGTCTGGCAGCTTGTGCGCAGCGGGTATTCCATACCCAGGTGCGTATCGGGCAACCCCTGAACATCACCGGGCTGACGGATTATGCGCAGGAACCTTACTACTCAACGGCTGTAGGGCTGCTGCACTACGGGAAGGAGTCTCACCTGAGCGGTGAGGCCGAAGTAGAAAAACGTGCCTCAGTGGGCAACTGGTTCAAACGAATCAACAGCTGGCTGAGAAAAGAGTTCTAATGTTTTAACAACGGGATCATGCTGTTAAGGTTTTTGATCCCGACGCGACAGGCACAAAACGGAGAGAAACTATGTTTGAACCTATGGAACTGACCAATGACGCGGTGATTAAAGTCATCGGCGTCGGTGGTGGCGGCGGTAATGCTGTCGAACACATGGTGCGTGAGCGCATCGAAGGTGTTGAATTCTTTGCCGTTAACACAGACGCTCAGGCGTTACGTAAAACGGCAGTAGGCCAGACGATTCAGATCGGTAGCGGTATTACCAAAGGTCTGGGAGCTGGTGCGAACCCGGAAGTGGGTCGCAATTCTGCAGAAGAAGATCGTGAAGCCCTGCGCGCTGCGCTTGAAGGTGCTGACATGGTCTTTATCGCAGCGGGCATGGGTGGCGGTACCGGGACCGGTGCAGCGCCAGTGGTTGCTGAAGTAGCAAAAGATTTAGGTATTCTGACCGTTGCTGTTGTGACTAAGCCTTTCAACTTCGAAGGCAAAAAGCGCATGGCATTCGCGGAGCAGGGTATTGCTGAATTGTCCAAACATGTGGACTCCCTGATCACTATCCCGAACGACAAGCTTTTAAAAGTTCTGGGCCGTGGTATCTCTCTGCTGGACGCCTTCGGTGCGGCCAACGACGTGCTGAAAGGTGCGGTGCAGGGTATCGCTGAACTGATCACCCGTCCAGGTCTGATGAACGTCGACTTCGCTGACGTGCGCACAGTTATGTCCGAAATGGGTTATGCCATGATGGGCTCCGGTGTGGCATGTGGCGAAGACCGTGCTGAAGAAGCCGCTGAAATGGCGATTTCCAGCCCGCTGCTGGAAGACATCGATTTGTCCGGCGCGCGCGGCGTTCTGGTCAACATTACTGCGGGCTTCGACCTGCGTCTGGATGAGTTCGAAACCGTGGGTAACACCATTCGTGCTTTCGCATCAGACAACGCAACCGTCGTTATCGGTACGTCTCTTGATCCGGAAATGAACGACGAATTGCGTGTGACCGTTGTTGCAACGGGTATCGGCATGGACAAACGTCCTGAGATCACTCTGGTGACCAACAAACCGGCCAGCCAGCCAGTCATGGATCATCGTTACCAGCAGCACGGGATGTCTCCGTTGCCGCAGGAAACGAAACCCGCGGCGAAAGTGGTGAATGATCAAAGCGCGCAATCTAATAAAGAGCCCGACTATCTGGACATCCCGGCCTTCCTGCGTAAGCAGGCAGACTAGTCCGAATTGTAGGATCTCCGCTCTTTGTGCTAAACTGTCCCGCCGACCTTAAGGTATGCTTAGGTCGGTTGGATGGATAAACATTGCGAGATAAAAACGATGATCAAACAACGTACATTAAAACGTATCGTTCAGGCGACGGGCGTCGGTTTGCATACCGGCAAGAAAGTCACCCTGACTCTGCGTCCTGCACCGGCAAATACCGGGGTCATCTATCGTCGCACTGACTTGAATCCACCGGTTGATTTCCCGGCAGATGCAAAATCCGTGCGTGATACCATGCTCTGTACTTGCCTGGTTAATGAGCATGACGTACGTATTTCTACGGTAGAGCACCTTAATGCGGCATTAGCTGGCCTGGGCATCGATAATATCGTTATCGAAGTCGATGCGCCTGAAGTGCCGATTATGGACGGCAGTGCTGCACCTTTCGTCTATCTGTTGATGGATGCAGGGATTGAAGAGCTGAACAGCGCGAAGAAATTCTTGCGCATCAAAGATACCGTGCGTGTTGAAGACGGTGATAAGTGGGCTGAGTTCAAACCATTTAATGGTTTCTCTCTGGACTTCACTATCGACTTCAATCACCCGGCGATTGATTCCAGCTCACAGCGCTACAAAATGAACTTCTCCGCAGAAGCATTTGTTCGCCAAATCAGCCGCGCACGTACTTTTGGTTTTATGCGTGATATCGAGTACCTGCAGTCACGCGGTTTGTGCCTGGGTGGCAGCTTTGATTGCGCAATTGTTGTGGATGATTATCGCGTGCTTAACGAAGATGGCTTGCGTTTTGAAGATGAATTCGTTCGTCACAAAATGCTGGATGCTATCGGTGACTTGTTCATGTGTGGCCATAACATCATTGGTGCGTTTACCGCATACAAATCGGGTCACGCGTTGAACAACAAGTTATTGCAAGCGGTACTGGCTAAGCAGGAAGCCTGGGAATTAGTCACATTCCAGGATGAAGCTGAAATGCCACTGGCTTTTAAAGCACCGTCTACAGTATTGGCGTAATCGGTACTTTTGGTATTACTTATTACGACTGGTTGATTTGGCACTCTCTCCGGCCAGGCCAGCCAGTCGTTCTAAAGCCTTTCTGAGTTTCTCTGGGCTACGGCTCGCAAGTCCCCTTAATTCTTCTGCACTCTGCGCGCTTAAATGCCTGACGGGCATAGATTCTGCAGCGATCGCTTTATTTTTAATCGCGATCTGCGAAGCATTTTCCATTTTCGCCATGAGCGAAGGATTAATCCTGATGTCGATTGATGACAATGATGGTAGAATTTGCGCTCGAAGTGCAGAGAGTAATGCGGGTTGTTCATAGCGTAATCGCATCATCCAGCTGGCATTAGCTATTTCAAGTACTAAAACTCCCTGTCGATAATTACCGACACGACACCATGGTTGCATGGGCGTCGGTAACAGACCTTTCACTGCGCGGTTGAGTTTCAATAACGCCGCAGCACGCTGTTGAACAATACGCAGCGGGCTTTGTTCAGTCGAAGAGGCATCATCGAACAGGATATCTAATAATTGTGGGCGACTATCGCGCATGATGGGCTCCGGCGGATTGTAAACTTGTGATTGGCATTCTAAATCGTTGGCGACAATTTGGCAGAAGGTATTTTTGGCCGCATCTCCTGTTGGGGATGGTCGCGGCAAGCCTTGGCGTGTCCACGAGCCTGTCGCAAACGGAACTGCCAGCGGTTCCTAATACGTCCTCAAGTCTAAATCGTCTTAACATCGCCAGTACAGGGCTGAGTAATCTTGCGTTACTCCAGGCGAATCGCCGCCCGGCTTTTGGTGTTGATTACTGGCAACAGCATGCATTACGCACGGTCATCCGTCATCTTTCTTTTGCTTTGGCCCCGCAGGTGGTTTACACCGTAGCGCAGCCGGAAGCAGAAATGCAGGCCGCTGAGCCGTTGCATGTTCAGCAACTCGCGTTGCTGGTTACCCTTAATGCTTTACTGACCCATGAGCCAAAACCTCCGGTTATCATCCGTCAGACGCAACAGCCATTCCTCCCTCTTGCTTCATCGCATCAAACCGGCCTGTGGTTAGCACAGGTGCAAGGCATTCGTGCCGGCCCGTTCTCTCTGATTTAACAGACTGTAATTCTAAACTCTATTTATAAATCAACAAATTATTGGCTGCATTTGGTGGCCTCCAAGAGATATTAAGCACTATGTTAATCAAATTATTGACCAAAGTTTTTGGTAGCCGTAACGACCGCACATTGCGCCGCATGCGTAAAGTGGTTGACCTGATCAACCGCATGGAACCTGAAATCCAAAAACTGACTGATGAGCAACTGCAGGCGAAAACCAATGAGTTCCGTGAGCGTCTGGCGAAAGGTGAAGTGCTGGAAAACCTGATCCCGGAAGCTTTTGCTGTGGTGCGTGAATCCAGTAAACGTGTCTTCGGGATGCGTCACTTTGACGTGCAGTTACTCGGCGGTATGGTACTGAACGAGCGTTGCATCGCAGAAATGCGTACCGGTGAAGGTAAAACGTTAACTGCAACCCTGCCCGCTTACCTGAACGCATTGAGCGGAAAGGGCGTTCACGTCGTCACTGTCAACGATTACCTGGCACAGCGTGACGCCGAAAATAACCGTCCGCTGTTTGAATTCCTTGGCTTGAGCATCGGAATTAACTTGCCAGGCATGCCTTCTCCGGCTAAACGTGCTGCTTACGCTGCTGATATCACTTACGGCACAAACAACGAATACGGTTTTGACTATCTGCGTGACAACATGGCATTCAGCCCTGAAGAACGCGTGCAACGTAAACTTCACTACGCGCTGGTGGATGAGGTTGACTCCATCCTGATCGATGAAGCACGTACTCCGCTGATTATCTCCGGCCCGGCCGAAGACAGCTCAGAAATGTATACCCGTGTGGATAAACTGATCCCTAAACTGATCCGCCAGGAAAAAGAAGATTCCGATTCCTTCCAGGGGGAAGGTCACTTCTCTGTTGATGAGAAATCACGTCAGGTTCACCTGACTGAACGTGGTCTGGTCCTGATCGAGGAATTGTTGGTTGAAGCCGGTATTATGGAAGAAGGTGAATCCCTGTATTCCCCGACTAACATCATGCTGATGCATCACGTGACCGCAGCACTGCGCGCACACGTCCTGTTCACCCGCGATGTCGATTACATCGTCAAAGACGGCGAAGTTATCATCGTTGACGAACACACCGGTCGTACCATGCAAGGTCGTCGCTGGTCAGACGGTCTGCATCAGGCGGTTGAAGCGAAAGAAGGCGTGGACATTCAGAACGAAAACCAGACACTGGCCTCCATTACTTTCCAGAACTACTTCCGTTTGTACGAAAAACTGGCCGGCATGACCGGTACTGCGGACACCGAAGCGTTCGAATTCAGCTCTATCTACAAGCTGGATACCATTGTTGTGCCAACTAACCGCCCTATGGTGCGTAAAGATATGGCCGACCTGGTGTACATGACTGAAATGGAAAAGATTGGCGCGATTATCGAAGATATCCGTCAGTGTACTGCCAAAGGCCAGCCGGTTCTGGTCGGTACTATTTCCATCGAAAAATCAGAAGTTGTTTCTAACGAACTGACCAAAGCAGGCATTGCGCACAGCGTTCTGAACGCCAAATTCCACGCTAAAGAAGCGGATATCGTCGCGCAGGCAGGCCAGCCAAGCGCAGTGACCATCGCTACTAACATGGCGGGTCGTGGTACCGATATCGTGCTGGGCGGCAGCTGGCAGGTTGAAGTTGAAAACCTGGGTGAAGAAGCCACCGATGAGAAAATTGCAGAAATCAAAGCTGCCTGGCAGATTCGCCACGACGCGGTTCTGGCTTCCGGCGGTTTGCATATTATTGGTACCGAGCGTCATGAATCCCGTCGTATTGATAACCAGCTGCGCGGCCGTGCGGGTCGTCAGGGTGATGCCGGTTCATCCCGCTTCTACCTGTCTATGGAAGATGCACTGATGCGTATTTTCGCCTCTGACCGTGTATCAAGCATGATGCGTAAACTGGGTATGAAACCGGGCGAAGCGATTGAGCATCCATGGGTGACCAAAGCGATTGCCAATGCGCAGCGTAAAGTCGAAAGCCGTAACTTCGATATCCGTAAGCAACTGCTGGAATACGATGATGTGGCAAGCGATCAGCGTCGTGCGATCTACAGCCAGCGTAACGAATTGCTGGACGTGTCTGATGTGAGCGAAACCATCGCCAGCATCCGTGAAGACGTGTTCAAAGCGACCATCGACAGCTACATTCCGCCACAGTCTCTGGAAGAAATGTGGGATGTACAGGGTTTGGAAGAACGTCTGAAAAAAGACTTCGAGCTGGAAATGCCGATTGCAGAATGGCTGGACAAAGAGCCGGAATTGCATGAAGAAACCCTGCGCGAACGTATCATGGAAATCGCGAAAGAATCTTACGCCCGTAAAGAAGAAGTGGTTGGCGCTGAAATGATGCGCAATTTTGAGAAAGGCGTGATGTTGCAAACGCTGGATTCTCTGTGGAAAGAACATCTGGCGGCAATGGATTACCTGCGTCAGGGCATCCATTTACGTGGTTACGCTCAAAAGGATCCTAAGCAGGAATACAAACGCGAATCCTTCGCGATGTTTGCTGCCATGCTGGAATCTCTGAAATATGAAGTGGTCAGCGTACTAAGCAAAGTTCAGGTTCGTATGCCTGAAGAAGTGGAAGCGATGGAAATTCAGCGTCGTGAAGAAGCTGAACGTCTGGCTCGTCAGCAGCAGCTTAGCCATCAGGATCAGCAAGAAATCGAAGTAGCCGAAGCTGCACGTCTTGCTTCTTCTGGTGATCGCAAAGTGGGTCGTAATGATCTCTGCCCGTGCGGTTCTGGTAAAAAATACAAACAATGCCATGGCCGTCTGCAAAAGTAAGATCTCCGGCTAAGTCATCGTGTTAATCTTGAAGGCGGCGTAATTGCCGCCTTTATTTTTGTCTAAAAGTCCCCATAAAGACAGTCATTGCAGTCAGCGGATAGGTGGAAACTGTGGCGCTTAAACAACTTAATATCGCAGCGGGCATTATCCGGAATGCCAGCAAAGAAATCTTTATCACTCAACGCGATGCATCATCACATATGGCGGGGTTCTGGGAGTTTCCGGGCGGTAAGATTGAAGCGGGTGAAACACCTGAACAGGCTGTTATTCGCGAATTACAGGAAGAGGTCGGCATTGATGCTAAATCTCCTGTGCTGCTGAAAACATTGGAGCACCAATTCCCGGATCGCATCATTACACTCTATTTTTTCCTGGTGGAAGACTGGCAGGGCGAGCCGTATGGCAAAGAAGGGCAGCCGAAGCGCTGGGTTGCGCAGGCCGATTTGAAAGAGGAGGAATTCCCTCCCGCCAACGAAGTGGTTGTTACAGCCCTCAAAAACAATCAGTACTGATTACGTGTAGAATTTGATGGCATATAGAAAAAGGGACCGAAGCCCCTTTTTCTATACCCGTTGTCTGGATTAAATCTCTTCTTCACTCCAGTCGTCCAGATCATTCACGTCACCCTTACTTGGGATGCGTTTCTCTTCATCGGCCCATTCGCCGAGATCAATAAGCTGGCAACGCTTGGAACAAAAAGGGCGGTAAGGGCTTTGTTCACCCCAAACCACGATTTTCTGACAGGTCGGGCAATTTACTTCAATGATTTCAGGGTCCATTTGCAACTCCTAGCAGCAGGCAAGTTCAAAATTCAGTCGCGCGGGAACCACGCCATGTTCGCTGTCGAGGGGTAAAAAGCGAATGGCATAACGGGTTTTATGCCCGGATACTTGCGGGTAAAGCTGATTTTCCATCGAGAGTCGCAATCGTAACAGATCTGCGCCTTCAGCGTTGTCCTGGAAAAAACCATTCAGACTGATTTGATTGCGAAACGCGCCTGACTGGCGGATCAGATCCAGTACCATCATGAGCGAATTATTCAGCGGAGCCAGTGTTTCGAGCCAGTTTTGCACTTCACGATCACGTTGTGATTGTGCCAGATGCAGCCAGATATGCAGTGTCGGCAAATCAAAGCTGCAACACCCGCCGGGGATACTCAGACGCTGGCGAACCAGGGCCATCAGGCGATCTTCCTTCAGCGCTTGCCCTATGCGTGGTGCTTTCATTAACACAGATGCACATTGCTTAAGCTCAGCGCGCAGCCCCTCGATCCTTGCTAAATCAACGCCCGGGACATCTTTCCATTGAGACAATTTTTGCTGCTGGCGCTCAAGCTCTTTCAGTAAATCGGTACGGACTTCACCACGTTCCAGTACATCCAGTAAATCTGAAGTGGTGCGAAAAAATAGCAGAGCAGAAGCAATATCAGTGAGTTGTGCGTTGGAATGCATCTGTTGCAACAAAAATTCGATGCGAAGCCAGGTGCGCATTTTCTCATTCAGTGGATGTTCAAAGAGAACGGTTGCAGCTACATCAGTCATGCTTGGCAATATCCTGTCTGTTTACTCACACCGCAAGTTGCAAATAGCGGTGATGTAGTTGGGCAACACGCGGTTCAATTAATTTCGGATCACCGCTGTTATCAATAATGTCATCCGCACAGGCCAGACGTTTTTCACGACTGACCTGTGCAGCAATAATACTTTCAGCCTGCTGGCGGCTGATGCCATCGCGCGACATCGTCCGGGAAAGTTGAATATGTGGCTCAACATCCACCACCAGAACGCGATTTGCTTGCGTCTGTAATCCATTTTCAATCAGCAGCGGTACGACCCAGAGCACGTACGGCGTCTGCGCCTCAGCAATCAAACGTTGTGTTCTGGCATGAATAATGGGGTGTAATAATTTATTAACCCATTCTTTTTCATCAGGATTGCTAAAAATCCGCGCCCGAAGGGCCGGGCGGTTCAGTGAGCCATCAGTGGAAATAATGCTTTCACCAAATCGCTGTCTTAATTCTTCCAGCGCTGGCTCACCTGGAGCAACGACCTGGCGGGCAATCACATCTGCATCGACAATGCTTACGCCATGACGGGCGAAGCTTTCGGAAACGGTACTTTTGCCACTACCGATACCCCCGGTCAATGCAACGATATAGCTCATGCTGGTGCTCTGATAAAATTAGTTAGGTAAATGATAAAGAGATTATGAGTAAGTGCAAGCCGTGGTGTTCTCGGTTTTGATGCGAAAAATTATTAATCTGCACAATCAAAAGTCTGTGATGAAGGTTGTAAAAGCCATCTTGCCGTTGTCATTTTCCTGTGTATGATAAAACCACTGGAAAGGGTGTGTAAAAATTTTTCGTGCACCCTAGCGACCCGTCGCCAAACCAGGACTAACCCGCCATGCGCATTGAAGAAGATTTAAAGTTAGGTTTTAAAGACGTACTCATCCGCCCTAAGCGTTCCACTCTCAAAAGTCGTTCCGAAGTTGAACTGGAGCGCACATTCACATTCAAACACTCAGGTTTTAACTGGTCCGGCACCCCGATTATTGCTGCGAACATGGATACCGTCGGCACATTCCGTATGGCGACCGTACTGGCGTCTTTTGGTTTGCTTACGGCCGTGCACAAACATTACACCGTAGAACAGTGGCAGGCATTCGTGACTTCCTCCGATGAATCCGTGCTGCGTAATATCATGGTATCGACCGGGACGTCAGAAGCTGATTTCGTTAAAACCCTGCAAATTCTTGCTTTGTCGCCTCTGCTGAAGTTTGTTTGCCTGGATGTCGCTAATGGTTATTCCGAGCACTTTGTGGGTTTCCTGCAACGTGTACGCGAAGCTTGCCCCGATAAAGTCATTTGTGCAGGCAACGTGGTGACCGGTGAAATGGTGGAAGAACTTATTCTTTCTGGCGCGGATATTGTAAAAGTCGGCATCGGCCCGGGATCGGTATGTACGACTCGCGTAAAAACCGGCGTGGGATATCCGCAGCTTTCTGCTGTTATCGAATGTGCTGATGCTGCTCACGGTCTGGGCGGACAGATTGTCAGCGATGGCGGCTGTGCTGTTCCGGGTGACGTGGCAAAAGCGTTCGGCGGCGGTGCTGATTTCGTTATGCTTGGCGGGATGCTGGCTGCGCATGACGAGTGTGAAGGCACGGTCGTTGAAGAGAATGGCGAAAAATTCATGCTTTTCTACGGTATGAGTTCAGAATCTGCGATGAAACGCCACGTCGGCGGTGTTGCTGAATACCGCGCAGCGGAAGGTAAAACAGTCAAATTGCCTCTGCGCGGTCCGGTTGAAAACACCGTGCGTGACATTCTCGGTGGGCTGCGTTCTGCCTGTACTTACGTCGGTGCAGAGCGCCTGAAAGAACTGACCAAACGTACAACCTTCATCCGCGTTGCGGAACAGGAAAACCGTCTGTTCGGCAGTAAGTAAGGATATGACCATAATGGCGGCGAAACATTTTTCGCCGCTTTTTCCTCTTTGATTTATCCCATAACCGAACCTAGCTGGAAAATTGGCAGATACATCGCAATCACCAGCCCACCGACAATCACCCCCATTACGGCCATGAGTACCGGCTCAATCGTTTGTGACAACGTTTCTGCCAGCGAGTTAGCTTTGTCATGATGCAGATATGCGAGTTTCAGCAGTAACTCGTCCAGAGACCCTGATTCTTCACCGATTTTTATCAGCTGATGACATAAGGTCGGGAACAGTGGCGACTGTACAAAAGCTTTGTGTAACGGTGTTCCTTGCATGATTTGCTCACGTATCTGGTTCAGTGCGGCCTGAAAATGCAGATTGGACATTGATGCAGACGCTGCTGCCAGCCCGGCAATTAACGTCATGCCCGCCTGTTGTGTCATTGCCAGCGTTTGAAATATCTGGCTGAGGCAACTGTCTGTCACCAGTCGTGACGTCAGAGGTAACCTGAGCAGTAACATCTGCTCACGCAGTTGCCAGTGCTTAAGCGGGTGCAACTTCTGCAGATAGCCGAAACAACAAAACGAAAAAGTACCCACCAGCCAGGGGCCGATGCTGATGAGGGCATCAGAAGCAATGACCAGCATGCGTGTAAACCAGGGGAGTTCGGCATCAAAGGAAGCATAGATTTTGGCAAACTCAGGCAATACTAAAGTCAGCATCAGCAGAGTGACCACGATAGCGATAACGCTAACAATCAGCGGATACCGCAACGCCTTTTTTACTTTGCTTCTTAATTCAGCCTGTTGTTCCTGCTGAGTCGCCAGTTGCAGGCAGCATTTGTCCAGTTGTCCCGTTAGCTCACCAATAGAAATTATCTGTCTGTAAATATCAGGAAATACATCGGGATAATGATTCAGTGTTACCGACAGCGGTTTTCCTTCGCGAACGCCTTTCGCAACATTTGACAGTACACAATGCCACGCGGGTTTCGGGTGCTCGTTGGCCAGCAACGTCAGGCTATTGACCAGCGGTAGCCCGGCTTGTAGCAGCGTTGCAAGTTGCCTGACGAATGCAACACGTTCCTGATTTTTCCAGAAACGTCGTCCCAATCGCTGCTTCATTCTGATTTTCAGCGGTTGCAATCCAGCAGCAAAAAGCTGCTGGTAAATGCCGTCCTTACCCACCTCAATGCAGTGATCTTGCTGAAGGCTTCCCAGAGTGTCGATAGCCTGCCAGTGATATAACCGCCAGGACTGAGGTGCGCCGCCGTCAGTTTTCATGTATCCGCGCCTTCACCGGTAACACGATAAAGTTCTTCAAGTGAGGTGATCCCTTGTTCGACCAGCGCCATACCGGCTTCCTGCAACGTTTTTTGCCCTTGTTCGCGGGCAATCTTACTCAACTCATTGACACTTGCCTCTGCCACCAGCGCCTGTTGTAAACCGGGTGTTATGTTCAGCGTTTCATAAATACCGGTGCGTCCGTAATAGCCCGAAAAGCATTGATGGCATCCTGCAGGTAGCCACAACTGCATGTGTCCGCTGCTGCCATCAGCACCTTTTTCGACCAGTGATACATGCGGTTTACGGCAATGCGGGCAGAGTTTTCGTACCAGCCGCTGGGCAATAACCAGACGCAAGCTGGCAGCAATATGAAAACCTTCAATCCCCATCTGTTGCAGGCGGGTCAGTGTTTCGCAAGTGGAATTGGTATGCAGTGTTGAGAGCACCAGATGTCCGGTCTGAGCGGCTTTTACCGCGATTTCGGCCGTTTCTTTATCGCGGATCTCTCCGACCATAATCACATCAGGATCCTGACGTAATAACGCACGCAGGACACTGGCAAAACTGAGGTCTGTTTTGCTGTTAATCTGGGTCTGATTGATGCCACTGACCGGGATCTCAATCGGGTCTTCCACGCTGCAAATATTGCGGGAGATGGCATTAAGATGACGAAGACCACTGTAAAGCGTGACCGTTTTTCCGCTGCCTGTCGGGCCGGTGACCAGAATTAGCCCTTGTGGATGTTTAAGCGCAGCTTTGAAATAGTCCAGATCCCGTGGTGTGAAGCCCAGTTGAGGCATAGAGAGATCCTGCTGAGTCATATGCAGAATGCGCAGCACGATCTTTTCGCCGTGTAAGGTCGGCAGAGAAGATACTCTCATGGAATATCTCTGATTTTGCAGCATGACTGAGAGCTGGCCATCTTGGGGTAACCGTCGCTCAGCGACATTCAACTGCCCCATAATCTTTAGTCGTGCGCACACGCCCGCTGCCATCGAAAATTCAGGTCCGGGGACTTCCTGCAATACTCCGTCAATTCGCATACGAACCCGGAAACTGTGCTCGTACGGCTCAAAGTGTATATCTGAAGCCCTGCGGGTGATGGCCTGCCTGAGTATCTGATTGAGAGAATTAATGACCGGCGCATCACTCTGATTATTCAGTTCATTGTTTTCATCGCTTTGCGCGGATGACCACGATTCGTCTGCGGCCGTTTTTTTCTTTATTTCTGAATTTCCTTGCTCCATGACTTGTTCAAGCCGCGTTTGTGGCCAGCGTTCAAGCTGCACTTTTAAGCCAGTGGTAAAGCGCAGTACATTACTTAAGGCATCCGTGTCTGCTTCTGTTTCATGGCATGCAACATGAAGAGTCTGGTTGTCGCGATGCAATACAACGGCTTTATAGCGCTGACACAGTGCTTCAAGTGACGCTTCGCTTTGCAGGCGATCATTATCGGGCGGAGACTCGGGGCGCCGTGGCATATCACTCATTATGGCGCTCCTGTGGTGTCAAACCGAAAAACGCTTTCGCAAGCTTCAACCATCGAAGTATTACTGGCATTGGTGCAGATTCTGCTCCATGTGATACCGCCCGCCTGATTATCCCGGACCGGTGTCATCACAACGCTGAGACCGTCCAGTGCCTGCTGACCTGTCAGTGAAATTACGCCCGCATTAACCTGAATCTGGCTGACATAACGACTGGTAGCTGCCGCCGGAATTCCCTGACTGCCGGCGCTGCAATTCGTCAGCGCCCCCGTATCGATGACGCACAGTTCGACGCCGGTTTTGTAGGGCACCATAATTTGCAGCATGTCAGTCATGGCTGCTTTCTGGATATAACTCTGGTAAGCGGGTATGCCGATGGCACTCAGGATCGCAATAATCGCGATCACTACCATCAGTTCAATGAGGGTAAATCCTTGTTGCCGTTTCATGGCGTTCTCCGTTTCGTAAGACTGCGTGGTTGTTTCTCAGGCAGCAAACTAAACGGAGAAAAAGCCTGACTCCAGCGCTATTGCTGGCTTTTCCATGACATCTGCCAGGATAAATATGTATGCCAGCAAGGCAGGAAAAACATATGTGCGATGTCTCGCAACAATAAAGATGAAATGAAAAAGGGGGTGGTGTTCAGAAAGGGTGAATGCGAGGGTAGTGCGGCAAGATGAAATAGATCGCAAGAATTCGTGTTGCCCCTCGAAAGGAACTCAGGGGGCAACAGCGCAGCGATTAGCTGAAGCGCATGGAAAGATCCATGGCCCTGACATGCTTGGTCAGCGCGCCGACAGAAATGTAATCCACGCCGGTTTCCGCGAATTCGCGGAGCGTTTTTTCCGTCACGTTACCGGAGACTTCAAGTAGCGCACGACCTGCGGTGAGGGCAACGCCTTCGCGCATCATCGGCACAGTGAAGTTATCCAGCATGATAATGTCAGCACCCGCATCCAGCGCCTGCTGAAGTTCATCCATGGATTCGACTTCTACCTCGACGGGCACGTCGGCGTGGATCCATAAGGCGCGTTCTACGGCGGCTTTTATCGAGCCACAGGCAATGATGTGGTTTTCTTTAATCAGAAATGCATCGGCAAGACCAAGGCGGTGATTGCTTCCGCCACCGCATAACACGGCATATTTCAGTGCCGTACGCAGGCCAGGCAAGGTTTTCCGGGTATCGAGCAACTGAGTTTTTGTGCCCTCAAGGATTTTCACATAGTGATTCACTTCGGTTGCCACACCGGACAGGGTTTGCACGAAGTTAAGAGCGGTACGCTCACCGGTCAGCAGCATGCGTGCGGAGCCTGAGAGTTCACATAAGGTCTGGTTTTCAGAAACGTGGTCGCCGTCTTTGACATGCCATTTGACGGTGATTTTATCGCCTGCCAGTTGGAGAAAGACTTCGTCCAGCCAGCGCTGGCCGCAGAAAATACCGGCTTCGCGGGTAATGATGGTGGCGTTAGCATTTTTGTCTTGCGGCAACAGTTGAGCAGTTAAGTCATTGTTGGCATTGGCTTCGCCCCCAAGATCCTCACCGAGAGCCTGAGTAACAAGAGAAGGAATATCATTCTGGATACGTTCGAGTAACTGTGCGCGGCGACTTTCACGGCTGTAGCTGCGGGTAGACATACAAATACTCCGAAATGGCGGATAAGAAGGACAAAAAAACATGCTACCCTGTTGCTGTGATAAGTACCACCTGAGCACATCATTGAGGTCTTTGATGCACTTAAAACAAGGCTGGATAACAGAAGCCCGGCAGGTCGTTTCCCCTCATTTTGATCTCCGTCCTGAAGATGAAATTCCCTCATTGCTGGTGATCCATAACATCAGTTTGCCGCCTGGAAAATTCGGCGGTCCTTATATTGATCAATTGTTTACCGGTACGCTGAATCCGCAGGATGATCCTTATTTTGAAGGAATCAGCCACTTACGCGTTGCTGCGCATTGTTTAATTCGTCGTGATGGCGAGATTGTGCAATATGTGCCCTTTGATAAACGCGCCTGGCATGCGGGTGTATCCAGCTGGCGGGGGCGTGAGCGCTGTAATGATTTTTCGATTGGTATTGAGCTGGAAGGGACGGATTTTGAGCCTTTTACTGATGCGCAATATCGCAACCTGGTTGCCGTTACTGAGTTGTTAATGAAGCATTATCCCATTAGTCTTGAAGCGATTACCGGACACAGTGATATTGCTCCCGGGCGTAAGACCGATCCCGGCCCTGAATTCGACTGGGCATTTTATCGCAAGCTGTTAGCGCTGCCGGTAGGGCAGAATGACCTTTCTGACCTGTAATTAACCGGTTTTCGGTTTCGTTTTTACGGGTGTGATGTGTTGAGAGAGAGTGACAATCGATGACGTTATTTACTTTGCTCCTGGTGCTGGCTTGGGAACGCTTGTTCAAACTGGGTGAACACTGGCAGTTGGATCATCGGTTTGAGGTGATTTTCCGCCGTGGCCGGCAGGCTTCTCTGGCTAAAACGCTGGTCATTACGATTGTCTGGATGGTGATCATCTGGGCAGTATTGCGCGCAGTGCAGGGGATCTTCTTCGGGGTGCCAACCCTGATTTTGTGGGTGATTTTATGTCTGCTGTGTATTGGCGCTGGCATCAAACGCAAGCATTACCGTGCCTACCTTAAGTCCGCCCGTCAGGGCGATGCTGATGCCTGTAAGGAAATGGCAGAAGAGCTGGCCTTGATCCACGGGTTGCCGACAGATTGCAGCGAAGAAGCCCGGCTGAGAGAGCTGCAAAATGCGCTGCTTTGGATTAACTACCGTTACTATCTCGGGCCGTTGTTCTGGTTCGTGGTTTGTGGGCCTTACGGACCGATAGCGCTGGGCGGTTATGCCGTATTGCGCGGTTACCAGACCTGGCTGGCGCGCCATATGCCGCCGTTGAAACGTTCGCAGTCCGGCGTGGATGCCCTGTTACATATTCTCGACTGGATCCCTGTTCGTCTGGCCGGCGTGGCTTATGCATTGCTTGGTCATGGCGAGAAAGCCTTACCGGCCTGGTTTGCTTCGCTGGGCGATATTCACTCTTCGCAATACCATGTATTAACGCGGCTGGCGCAGTTCTCTCTGGCGCGCGATCCGCATACCGATCCGGTACAGACACCTCGCGCTGCTGTGAGCCTCGCGCGTAAAGTGACGATGATAATCCTGGTGGTTGTAGCGCTGCTGACGATTTACGGCACCTTGATTTAATTCTCTTTTATCATCCGATATTGCATAAAAAAGCCCGGTACATTTTTAGTGTCCGGGCTTTTTGCTTTTTGTCAGTGCTGTTTTTGTAACGTCAGCGGACGGTTATCGGCGGCGGGTTCTCCGAAATCGGGCATGCCATTCTCGTCCCAGCGGAAGGTTTTAATGCGCGTATGCCGGTTCGGGTCGTACAGCGGATCACCCTCAATTTCAGTGTAGTTTCGGGCATGATATACCAGCACGTCTGCGCCCTGTTCGTTGCGAGTGAAGCTGTTATGTCCCGGCCCGAACTGCCGGTTCTGGGCCTGCGTGGTGAATACCGGACGCTGGGATTTATGCCAGTTCACCGGATCCATCAGATTGCTGTTGATGTCTGCAGTGAGGAGGCCGATACAGTAATTTTCGTCGGTGGCGCTGGCGGAATAGGTGATGAAAATTTTATCACCGTGTTTGATCACCGCCGGTCCCTCATTAACCCAAAAACCGATGATTTCCCAGTCCAGCTCCGGCTTGCTGAGCATGACGGGCGGTGATTTCAGCGTCCACGGGTTTTCCATTTCGGCCAGATACAAATTGGAGTTTCCGCGAATTTCCGGGTCTTTCTGCGCCCACAGATAATAGCTTTTGCCCTGATGCTCAAAGTGCGTGGCATCGAGCGAGAAGCTGTCGATCGGCGTCTGGATCCGGCCTTTCTCCTGCCATTTCCCTGTGAGCGGATCCGCCTCTTCACACACCAGCGCATACATTCTGTGCTGGAATAAGCCGTCAACAATCTCCTGTGAGGGGGCGGCCGCGTAATAGATCACCCATTGTCCGTCGATAAAATGCAACTCCGGTGCCCAGATAAGTGCGCTCATCGGGCCGGTATCAGGTTTATGCCAGACAATGGTGGCTGGCGCGTCGGCAAGCCCTGTCAGCGTTGGCGAGCGGCGGATCTCCAGCCGGTCATATTCAGGCACTGATGCGATAAAGTAATAGTTTCCGTCGTTGTGCAGCCAGATATGCGGATCTGCACGTTGCTCAATCAGCGGGTTGGGATAATTACTCATGTTTCAGCTCCTTGCTGGCCAGTGGGACGCTGAGTGCTTCTGCGTCCTGTGCATTTTTCTCGTCGTGATATTCATTCAGCTCGCGGTAATTACGGCGGCGAATCTCCAGATCTGTCTGAATGGTACGCATGGTTTCGCGATCAACTTTCAGTAAGCGTACAACACCGGCAGTGATGAGGTAGCCCACGCCAGGAATGACGGTGAACAACAACATGATGCCGTTGATGGCATGGTCGCTTTGCTGCGTTGCGCTGGCATTGTAGCCATACGCGGAGAGCAGGAAGCCGACCATCGCGCCCGCTACCGCCAGTCCGCATTTCAGGAAGAACAGGTTACCGGAGAAGCTGATGCCGGTAACACGTTTGCCGGTTTTCCATTCGCCGTAATCGTCAACGTCGGCCATCAGCGACCAGTGCAGCGGGGAAGGGAGCTGGTGCATGATGTTGAGGATGAAGTACGCTACCAGAATAAGCGTGGTGGCGTGCGGGTCGAGGAAATAGAATCCGCAGGAGAAAATGGTCAGGATGATATTGGCCCAGAAGAACACTTTCAGTTTGCAGTATTTATCGGTCAGCGGTTTTGCCAGTGCACTGCCGATCATCATGCCCACCACGCCGAGGCTGATAAACATGCTGGCAAAGGATGTGGATTTTTCCATTACCCAGGTGACGTAATACATAGTGGCTGCCATACGGATAAAGCCCGGGCACACGTTGCAGAACGTCAGCAGCAGGATGCGTACCCACTGGTCGTTTTTCCACACATCTTTCAGGTCAGATTTTAAGGCATGTTTTGACGGTACCGCAGGCTGAATACGTTCTTTTACCGAGCTGAAGCAGAACAGGAACATGAACAGCGCGATGATTGCCATCACCCCCATCGACATCTGATAGCCCTTGGCTTTGTCTGCGCCACCGAAAAAGTCGGCCATCGGCAGTAAGGTGGAAGACAGGATCAGCGTCGCGATCCCTACCATAAAGAAGCGGTAAGACTGGCAGGCAACACGCTCATGCGGATCGGCAGTAATGACGCCGCCCAGCGAGCAGTAGGGGATGTTGATGGCGGTGTAAGTCAGGGACATCAGGAAGTAGGTTACAAACGCATAGATAACTTTGCTGTTGTAACTCCATTCTGGTGTGGTGAACATCAGCACACTGAACAGTACGTATGGCACCGAAACCCATAACAAATACGGGCGGAATCGTCCCCAGCGGGTGGTGGTACGGTCAGCAATCGCGCCCATAATCGGGTCGGTGACGGCGTCGATAACACGCACTGATAGCAGCAATACGCCAACCAGTGCCGGGGCTAAACCGAAGATATCTGTGTAAAAATAATTAAGAAACAGCATGATGGCGCCGCCAATCATATTGCAGCCCGCATCCCCCATTCCGTACGCCACTTTCTCTTTGAACGACAGTGCGCCTTCCTTCATGGATGTTCTCTCCGGATTGTGGATAAAAGGATTTTGTTAAAAAACTGTTTGTTAGCCCTGAGTATTGGCCGGAGAAGGGAAGAGGGGTCAGGAGGTAAGAGTCATGAAGATGGACATTTTGGTCATACGGGAGGAAATGTGACGTACCTAACAAAGCGCCCCGGTAAGTCTTCACTTAACCGGGGCGCTTTTTCGTTTCAATTTTAAAACGAATACTTAAGCGTTAACGGATTTCCCGCTTTGCTGATTTTTGACCCAGTAACCGATGGCCAGAACTACCAGCCACACCGGGATCAGCCATACGGAGATCGCCATGCCCGGGGTGATAGCCATGATCACCAGAATTGCCGCCATAAACAGCAGGCAGATGTAGTTACCCAGCGGATACAGCAGCGCTTTGAACTTAGGTTCCACGCCTTCACGACGTTTCGCCTGACGGAATTTGATGTGCGCCAGGCTGATCATCGCCCAGTTGATCACCAGTGCAGACACCACCAGAGCCATCAGCAGACCAAACGCTTCACCCGGCATCAGGTAGTTAATCAGAACACACAGCGCTGTGGTGGCAGCAGAAACGAGGATAGAAGCCACCGGCACGCCGCGCTTGTCGACGTTGAGCAATGCTTTAGGCGCGTTGCCTTGCTGAGCCAGACCAAACAACATGCGGCTGTTGCAGTAAACACAGCTGTTATAAACCGACAGCGCTGCCGTCAGGATCACCACGTTCAGAGCATTCGCTACCAGTGCATCACCCAGGTCATGGAAGATCAGCACAAACGGGCTGGTATCCGGCCCGACACGGGTCCATGGCATCAGGGAAAGCAGGACGGCAAGTGAGCCCACATAGAAAATCAGAATACGGTAGATAACCTGATTGGTTGCTTTAGGAATGCTGGTTTCCGGATTATCCGCTTCAGCAGCAGTAATCCCGACCAGTTCCAGGCCACCGAAAGAGAACATGATGATCGCCATCATCATCACCAGCCCGGTCATGCCATGAGGCAGGAAACCGCCTTGCTCCCACAGGTTGCGAACTGTTGCCTGAGGGCCTGCCGTGTCGCTGAACAGCAGCCAGCCACCGAACAGAATCATCGCCACCACGGCAACCACTTTGATGATCGCAAACCAGAACTCCATCTCGCCAAACACTTTAACGTTAGTCAGGTTGATAGCGTTGATCAGCACGAAGAAAACCGCAGCAGAAGCCCATGTCGGGATTTCCGGCCACCAGAATTGAATATATTTACCGACGGCAGTCAGTTCGGCCATCGCGACCAGAACGTACAGCACCCAGTAATTCCAGCCGGAAGCAAAACCCGCAAATCCGCCCCAGTATTTATAGGCAAAATGACTGAATGAACCGGCAACCGGTTCTTCAACCACCATTTCACCCAACTGACGCATAATTAAGAATGCGATAAAACCCGCAATGGCATAACCGAGAATAATCCCCGGCCCTGCGGACTGAATGACGGAAGCACTGCCCAGAAACAGCCCTGTACCGACGGCCCCACCTAATGCAATCAACTGGATATGCCGGTTTTTGAGACCGCGCTTCAGCTCATCGCCTTGTTGTTGATCAACCATTTACCTGTCCTCTGTCATTGGGGCAAAACCCATAACATTCTGTGTGTTAGAGAGAATGTAAGGCGATAATTACACTTTTTGTATCTAATTATTTACGGCTGGATTGTGCCTAAAAATCAGGATCATCTACCGTTCGGGCAAGAATAATGTTATGCGGAAAAGTTTGCACGGGGTTTATGCATCATCTGCATAACAAATAGCCAAATTGACTGTAAATTTGTTCAGGATCCATAAAATGTGATCTGAGGCCGGGTAAAAAAGATAAATGATAAAAATTTGTTAAAATGTGCGGGGTCGACGCATTTACTGGGTAGCCATATGGACACAAGGTGAATACTTTGTTACTTTACGGCCACGTTTTTTAAATTGGTATTACCAATTGACTCCGGCAACTTAACAGAGTCGCTACTCGCAGAGAACCGCACATATATGGCTTACAGCAAAATCCGACAGCCTAAGTTATCCGATGTGATCGAGCAGCAACTTGAGTTTCTGATCCTCGAAGGCACCTTGAGACCCGGGGAAAAGCTTCCGCCAGAGCGCGAACTTGCCAAACAGTTTGATGTATCGCGACCTTCTCTCAGAGAGGCAATCCAAAGCCTGGAAGGGAAGGGGCTACTCCTGCGCCGTCAGGGTGGTGGTACTTTCGTACAAAGTAACCTGTGGCAAAGCGTGAGTGATCCGCTGGCTGAGTTACTGGCCGACCATCCTGAATCACAATTCGATCTCCTTGAAACACGACACGCCCTTGAAGGTATCGCTGCGTATTACGCGGCGCTTCGTGGCACAGAGGAAGATCTGCAGCGCATTCGCGATTGTCACGTGGTCATTCAGACCGCACAAGACAGCGGAGATCTGGACGCAGAAGCCGACGCGGTTATGCAGTATCAGGTCGCTGTAACAGAAGCAGCCCATAATGTGGTGCTGCTGCATCTGGTTCGCTGTATGGGGCCGATGCTCGAGAAGAATGTTCGACAGAACTTTGAATTGCTTTACTCACGCCGGGAAATGCTGGCGACGGTAAGCAACCACCGCGCCAGTATTTTCGAGGCGATTGTTGCACGGGAACCAGAAATAGCGCGTGCCGCATCTCACCGTCACCTGGCGTTCATTGAAGAAGTTTTGCTGGATCTCAGCAGGGAACACACCCGGCGGGATCGGTCTTTACGACGGCTCCAGCAACGAAAAGATGAAAGTTAACCATCAGGGTTAATTTTTAGAGCCTTCATTTGAGGGCTCACGGCAACTACATGACGGGCCTGTCTTCGTGCGTTCTCTTAGCGGCGAAGCGCGTTTTAGAAAGAGCGCAGGAAGACAGGCTCCAGATAAACCAACGTATTAGAGACAGATAAGGAAAAGCACCATGTCAGAACGTGTAAATAATGACGTGGATCCGATCGAAACTCGCGACTGGCTACAAGCGATCGAATCGGTCATCCGTGAAGAAGGTGTTGAGCGTGCACAGTTCCTGATCGATCAGGTTCTCAGTGAAGCGCGCAAGGGCGGCGTAAGCGTCGCTGCTGGCGCAGCCAGCCGTAACTACGTCAATACCATCGCTGTTGAAGACGAACCTGAATACCCGGGTAACCTGGAGCTGGAACGTAACATTCGTACTGCTATCCGCTGGAACGCCATCATGACCGTTCTGCGTGCGTCCAAGAAAGACCTGGAACTCGGCGGCCACATGGCTTCCTTCCAGTCTTCTGCGACCGTGTACGAAGTGTGCTTCAACCACTTCTTCCGTGCGCGCAACGAAAAAGACGGCGGCGATCTGGTGTACTTCCAGGGCCACATCTCTCCGGGCGTGTACGCACGTGCTTTCCTTGAAGGCCGTCTGACTGAAGACCAGATGAACAATTTCCGTCAGGAAGTTCACGGCAAAGGTCTGTCGTCTTATCCGCACCCTAAACTGATGCCTGAATTCTGGCAGTTCCCGACCGTATCCATGGGTCTGGGCCCGATCGGTGCCATCTATCAGGCCAAGTTCCTGAAATATCTGGAACACCGTGGTCTGAAAGACACCTCCGCACAGCGCGTTTACGCATTCCTGGGCGACGGTGAAATGGACGAACCAGAATCCAAAGGGGCGATCACCATCGCGACCCGTGAGAAACTGGACAACCTGTGCTTCATCATCAACTGTAACCTGCAGCGTCTTGATGGCCCGGTAACCGGTAACGGCAAAATCATCAACGAACTCGACGGCATCTTTGCAGGTGCTGGCTGGAACGTGATCAAAGTGATCTGGGGCAACCGCTGGGATGAACTGCTGCGTAAAGACACCAGCGGTAAACTGATCCAGCTGATGAACGAAACCGTGGATGGCGACTACCAGACCTTCAAGTCCCGCGATGGTAAATACGTTCGTGACCACTTCTTCGGCAAATACCCTGAAACCGCCGCTCTGGTCAAAGATATGACCGACGACGAAATCTGGGCGCTGAACCGTGGCGGTCATGATCCGAAGAAAGTCTTCGCTGCACTGAACAAAGCACAGAACACCAAAGGTCAGCCGACCGTTATCCTTGCGCATACCATTAAAGGTTATGGCATGGGCGACGCTGCCGAAGGTAAAAACATTGCTCACCAGGTGAAGAAAATGAACATGGATGGCGTGCGCTATATCCGTGATCGTTTTAGCGTGCCAGTAACCGATGAAAATCTGGAAAAACTGCCGTACATCACGCTGGAAAAAGACTCTGCAGAATACAAATACCTGCACGAACGTCGCGCTGCGCTGAAAGGCTACCTGCCGACCCGTCTGCCAAACTTCACGCAGAAGCTGGAAATGCCGAAACTGGAAGACTTCTCACAACTGCTGGAAGAGCAGAAGAAAGAGATCTCTACCACTATCGCTTTCGTCCGTGCACTGAACGTGATGCTGAAAAACGACTCCATTAAAGACCGTCTGGTGCCGATCATCGCCGATGAAGCGCGTACATTCGGTATGGAAGGTCTGTTCCGTCAGATTGGTATTTACAGCCCGAACGGCCAGCAGTACACCCCGCAGGACCGTGAGCAGGTTGCTTACTATAAAGAAGACGAGAAAGGTCAGATCCTGCAGGAAGGTATCAACGAACTGGGTGCCGCATCTTCATGGCTGGCCGCAGCAACGTCTTACAGCACCAACGATCTGCCAATGATCCCGTTCTACATCTACTACTCCATGTTCGGTTTCCAGCGTATCGGCGACCTGTGCTGGGCAGCGGGTGACCAACAGGCGCGTGGCTTCCTGATCGGTGGTACGTCAGGTCGTACTACCCTGAACGGCGAAGGTCTGCAGCACGAAGATGGTCACAGCCATATTCAGTCTCTGACTATCCCTAACTGTATTTCTTACGACCCGTCTTACGCGTACGAAGTGGCTGTCATCATGCATGACGGTCTGGTGCGTATGTACGGTGAAGCGCAGGAAAACATTTATTACTACATCACCACGCTGAACGAAAACTACCACATGCCAGCCATGCCGGAAGGCGCGGAAGAAGGCATCCGTAAGGGTATCTACAAGCTGGATACGCTGGAAGGCAGCAAAGGGAAAGTGCAGTTGCTGGGCTCCGGTTCCATCCTGCGTCACGTACGTGAAGCGGCAGAGATCTTGTCCAAAGACTACGGCGTAGGTTCTGACGTTTACAGCGTGACCTCCTTCACTGAACTGGCCCGCGATGGTCAGGACTGTGAGCGCTGGAACATGCTGCACCCGACTGAAACCCCACGCGTTCCGTACATCGCCCAGGTGATGAGCGACGCGCCAGCGGTGGCGTCTACTGACTACATGAAACTGTTTGCTGAACAGGTTCGTACATACGTTCCGGCCAGCGATTATCGCGTACTGGGTACGGATGGCTTCGGTCGTTCAGACAGCCGCGAAAACCTGCGTCACCACTTCGAAGTGGATGCGTCTTACGTTGTGGTTGCTGCGCTGGGTGAATTGGCTAAACGCGGCGAAATCGAAACGTCTGTAGTGGCTGAAGCCATTAAGAAATTCGATATCAATCCAGAAAAAGTTAACCCGCGTCTGGCATAAGAGGTAAAGACAGATGGCTATTGAAATTAACGTACCGGACATCGGTGCAGATGCAGTGGAAGTCACCGAAATTATGGTGAAGGTGGGCGATAAAGTTGAAGCAGAACAATCGCTGATCACCGTAGAAGGCGATAAAGCTTCTATGGAAGTGCCTTCTCCACAAGCTGGCGTGGTCAAAGAAATTAAAGTTGCGGTCGGCGATACCGTCGAAACCGGCAAACTGATCATGATCTTTGACGCCGCTGACGGTGCTGCTGATGCAGCACCTGCGAAACAGGAAGCCAAAGCAGAAGAGAAACCTGCTGCTGCCGCACCTGCTTCCAGCGAAAGCAAAGAAGTGAACGTACCTGATATCGGTGGCGACGAAGTTGAAGTCACTGAAATCATGGTGAAAGTGGGCGATACAGTAGAAGCGGAACAATCGCTGATCACCGTAGAAGGCGACAAAGCCTCTATGGAAGTCCCTGCGCCGTTCGCGGGCAAAGTGAAAGAAATCAAAATCGCTGCGGGCGACAAAGTCAGCACCGGTTCCCTGATCATGGTCTTCGAAGTGGCAGGTTCTGGTGCAGCCGCACCTGCCGCAGCAGCAGAAACCCAATCAGACGCGGCACCTGCGGCTGCGGCTCAGTCCGGCAGCAAAGAAGTGAACGTGCCTGATATCGGTGGCGACGAAGTTGAAGTCACTGAAATCATGGTGAAAGTGGGCGACAAAATCAGTGCAGAACAGTCACTGATTACCGTTGAAGGCGACAAAGCCTCAATGGAAGTCCCGGCTCCGTTCGCGGGTACCGTGAAAGAAATCAAAATTGCTGCGGGCGACAAAGTCAGCACCGGCTCTCTGATCATGGTCTTCGAAGTAGAAGGCGCTGCGCCTGCTGCTCCGGCGGCTAAGAAAGAAGAAGCGGCTGCCCCGGCGAAACAGGAACAAAAAGCCGCTGCTCCTGCTGTTAAAGCAGAAAGCAAAGGCGAATTCGCAGAGAACGATGCTTACGTTCACGCCACGCCGGTTATCCGTCGTCTGGCCCGTGAATTCGGCGTTAACCTGGCGAAAGTCAAAGGCACTGGCCGTAAAGGTCGCATCCTGCGTGAAGACGTACAGACTTACGTGAAAGACGCGGTCAAACGTGCTGAAGCCGCGCCGGCAGCAGCAACGGGTGGCGGTCTGCCGGGCATGTTGCCTTGGCCGAAAGTGGACTTCAGCAAGTTCGGTGAGATTGAAGAAGTTGAACTGGGCCGTATCCAGAAAATCTCTGGTGCGAACCTGAGCCGTAACTGGGTGATGATCCCGCACGTTACGCACTTCGACAAAACTGATATCACTGAGCTGGAAGCGTTCCGTAAACAGCAGAACGATGAAGCCGCTAAACGCAAACTGGACGTGAAATTCACCCCGGTGGTCTTCATCATGAAAGCCGTTGCCGCTGCCCTTGAGCAGATGCCACGCTTCAACAGTTCCCTGTCCGAAGATGGTCAGAAACTGACGCTGAAAAAATACATCAACATCGGTGTGGCGGTTGATACGCCAAACGGTCTGGTTGTTCCGGTCTTCAAAGACGTGAACAAGAAAGGCATCGCCGAGTTGTCCCGTGAGCTGATGGCTATCTCCAAGAAAGCCCGTGACGGTAAGCTGACTGCTGGCGAAATGCAGGGCGGTTGCTTCACTATCTCCAGCCTCGGGGGTATCGGGACGACCCACTTCGCGCCAATCGTTAATGCGCCGGAAGTGGCTATCCTCGGTGTTTCCAAGTCTGCCATTGAGCCAGTCTGGAACGGCAAAGAGTTCACACCGCGTCTGATGATGCCAATGTCGCTCTCCTTCGACCACCGTGTCATTGACGGTGCCGATGGTGCGCGCTTCATCACCATCATCAACAACGTGTTGTCAGACATTCGCCGCCTGGTGATGTAAGTGAAAAGCCGGCCAGACGGCCGGCTTTTTTCTGATAATCTCTTCATGCTGTTTGAGATTTTCCAGGGCAAAGCACAAATCGGATGCCGTTTGTTGTTTCAAATTTGTTAACAATTTTGTAAACTGCGGGCGGATAGAACGACCCGGTGGATGATGGGCGTTACGATATAAAATGACGTCAGACCCGCCGGACATAAATTAAGAGGTCATGATGAGTACTGAAATTAAAACTCAGGTCGTGGTACTTGGGGCGGGTCCTGCGGGCTATTCTGCTGCTTTCCGTTGCGCTGATTTAGGTCTTGAAACTGTTCTGGTTGAACGTTATTCCACGCTTGGCGGCGTGTGTCTGAACGTTGGCTGTATCCCTTCTAAAGCTCTGCTGCACGTCGCGAAAGTGATCTCTGAGGCAAAAGCACTGGCTGAACACGGTATTGTTTTCGGTGAGCCGAAAACGGACATCGATAAAGTCCGCGTCTGGAAAGAAAAAGTCATCAACCAGCTGACCGGCGGTCTGTCCGGTATGGCGAAAGGCCGTAAAGTCAAAGTCGTTAACGGCTTGGGCAAATTTACTGGCGCGAATACTCTGGTTGTTGAAGGCGAAAATGGTCCGACGACCATCACTTTCGACAATGCGATCATTGCGGCGGGTTCCCGTCCAATCAAACTGCCATTCATTCCACATGATGACCCGCGTGTCTGGGATTCTACTGATGCACTGGAGCTGAAAAGCGTCCCTGAGCGTCTGCTGGTCATGGGCGGCGGCATTATCGGTCTGGAAATGGGCACCGTTTATCACGCGCTGGGTTCTCAGATTGACGTGGTAGAAATGTTTGATCAGGTGATCCCTGCGGCTGATAAAGACGTGGTGAAAGTCTTCACCAAGAAAATCAGCAAGCAATTCAATCTGATGCTGGAAACCAAAGTGACAGCCGTAGAAGCCAAAGAAGATGGCATTTACGTCACGATGGAAGGCAAAAAAGCCCCTGCTGAACCACAGCGTTATGACGCCGTGCTGGTGGCTATCGGTCGTGTGCCTAACGGTAAACTGCTGGAAGCGGGCGCTGCAGGCATTGAAGTGGACGACCGTGGTTTCATCCACGTCGACAAACAAATGCGCACCAACGTGCCACACATCTTTGCTATCGGCGATATCGTCGGTCAGCCAATGCTGGCGCACAAAGGTGTTCACGAAGGCCACGTGGCTGCCGAAGTTATCTCCGGCAAGAAACACTACTTCGATCCGAAAGTCATTCCATCCATTGCCTACACTGAGCCAGAAGTTGCCTGGGTGGGTCTGACTGAGAAAGAAGCGAAAGAAAAAGGCATCAGCTACGAAACCGCCACCTTCCCGTGGGCAGCTTCCGGCCGTGCTATCGCTTCCGACTGCGCAGACGGCATGACCAAACTGATCTTCGACAAAGAATCTCACCGTGTTATCGGTGGTGCGATTGTCGGCACCAACGGCGGCGAGCTGCTGGGCGAAATCGGTCTGGCGATCGAAATGGGTTGTGATGCAGAAGATATCGCGCTGACCATCCATGCTCACCCGACTCTGCACGAGTCCGTGGGTCTGGCAGCAGAAATCTACGAAGGCAGCATTACCGACCTGCCAAACCCGAAAGCGAAGAAAAAGTAATTTTCTCCTTTGCTGATAAACGCCTCTCCGGAGGCGTTTTTTTTTGCCTGATATTAGGTGCTAGTTATTTATATATCAAATAGGTTGTTAATGATAAATATAAATTGAATATGTTTAATGCGTTGATTGTTTAATATTTGGTGTCTGATTGCTTTATTCGTGAGCTTGGTAGCATTTTATTTTAAATTCAATGTTAAAACGGAGGGGGTTAATTGTTTTAATTACATTAGATATATAAATGGAGCAACAATGGACGTTAAGTTAAGGACTACGCTCAGCGTATTATGTTTATTGTCATTATGTCCGTCGGCTAAGGCCGCAACCGAATGTATGTTTACCTCACAATCAAACGTAAATATCACCTACAGCGATACGATTGTAATTACTGATGAAGCACCGCCTGCCAATGGTTTTAAGCAACTCACCACGCAAACCAGTACGCAATATATTCCTTCAACCGAGATTCATTCAACCTGTAATGCAGGTCAGGATGGGCAAGCTTTTTCAGGCAGTGTTGCCGGATATCAGGGATCATTAGATATTTTTACCGCCATAAATGGTAAAAACGTGCAACTTTATGGCACGTCTATTCCCGGCATATTTTATGCGGTAAAAATGTATAGCAAAAAATGCCCGGAAATGGGGGGCTATGTTCCCCCGAGTAAAGACTGGACGTTTCTCTATGATGTTGGCGATGACGATGAAAAATCGTGTTTGAAAAGTGATGAGCCTTATTATTTTGACCTGGCTTTCTTTATGAATTCAGATTACCAGCCGCGGGAAGATACCATCGCGATTCAAAATATCCCGATACAGGAACACGGCAATTTCAAACTTTCCGGTACGGATGGTGATGATGCGCAAGGGAAGGCAACGGTTGAAACGGTGCAGTTTGTCGCTGAATTAAGGAAGAATGCCACGGAATGTCCAACGTCGGCGACATTGTTGAATGAATTACAAAACAACCTTGCGAAGAATAACCAAATAGTCACGGCCCAGCATCGAGGGGATTTTAATGACACGCAGCCAGAAAACAGCCTCGGTGCTTTTCATCTGTCCTATGATCGTTGCCGCGCTAACGTGGAAACGGACGTCCGCGCGACGTCAGACGGTGAACTGGTTGTGTTTCATGATCTCAACATCGGTAAGATGCTTGAGCCAACTTATGATCCTATCGCGAACTCCGGGCCGAATGTGGCGCTGAGTAGTTTGACACTGGCAGAATTGCAGCAAAAGTACCTCGTCAATGTTGCCACGCGACAACCGACAACGTATACGGTACCGACGGTCAATCAACTGATAGATGATTACATTGCCTATAATGGCCAGTCACTCATTTATCTCGAAACCAAGTCATCTTCCGTCATCATGCCCACTGCACTGGCCCTGTATAATAAATCGGTTACGTATTCGGGCAGCAACCTGTTACAGCGGATCATTATGAAAGTGAATATGGCGGAATATCCCTCGCCAGACCTTTGGAATAATGCACTGATTAACGCCGGTATCCCGGCGGGGGTCACCATCATGATCGATCCGGTGATTACACCTAATGATGCCAGTAAAATAAATGACTTGCCTGACACCACCTTTGCCTGTCCTGCCGGGATCTCCGATAGCAAGGCGGTTTGTGCCGTTCGCGCATGGGCAAACGCGCCAGCGACACTGGCCCCGATGGTCTCTGTGTTAATTAAAGATTCCGCCGATTTTGAGGAAGTGAGCACCAAACAAAATGAACAGGGCAGCTATGACGCGCCAGCCAATTTCCAGTTATCAAATACGGTGAGTGGTACGGTGGCTGAAATGGTGGCGGTAATTAAAGGGGCAGGGAAAGCGCTGGAGATATTCTCACCCGTACCAGATTACATGTTATGGAAAAATTTAAATTTCTACACCGAAACGGTCTATGACAAAAATATCCCGCAGGATATCTCGGTCAGAGAAGCATTTTATAATAACGACTCATCATGCTGTTACCGCGTGCTGGATAAGCTCAGTCCGTCAACAATAGCGGCAGAAAAAAATGATTATCGCATGAACCTCGTCTGGCTGCGGGATATCGGCGCAAATGTCATTACGGCTGACGACACGGATTCAATTAATACTTATTTTTCTGGCACTGGAGTGCTTGATAGAAAATTAACGCCACATGTCTGGACACCTTCTTTTTATATGCAATCGATTCTGTCCTGGCAATTGGGTAGTGCAGTCATGGAAGGCAAGAGTCTGGCTTCCGAGAAAGATGCTTATGCTCTCTATAATAACAATGATTCCTATGCATGGACCTATCGTCCCGACCCACCTATTGCGGTGATGCGAGCCGGCTATTACGCATGGATGTCAGTTAAACGACAACCCGATGGACGGGTACGTATTTCACCCGCATATAATAAGGAGCAATGCTTGCGCTCAGCGTTGAGCAACCATTCGTGGGATTATGTTGGCTGGAAAAAGGATTGCACCTCGGAGAATACATTGTGGGAGATGCAACCTAAAAGCGGCAGTGAGGATTGGTTTTCGCTAATTGATGCCCATCATATGAGCCTGGGTTGGGCATACTCGGGCAAACTGTATTACGCCTATTCCTATGGCTATGTCTACGTCGATAAACCGTCAACGCTATCGGATCCTTATTACTGGTCATTCGGCACAGCAATATAACACGCGGTCGTCAGGCATAGTGCGCTATGCCTGATTAATCACCTGATACAACGGGATCATCGCCGCGCCCCACGAGGCGCTTTCGGCACCCATCGGGGAGTTCGCCAGCCGGACTTTCGGGCGGTCTGGATCAAGCCTGGCATCGAGCCTTTGCGTTAAAACCTCAGTCAGCCTTTCGGTGATGGTTTTTGGCATGGCACCCCCTAAAATAATCAACTGTGGATCCAGCCATTGCAGACATCCCATGATGCTCTGCTCGACCTGATCGCAACAGCGTGAAAACCAGACTTCCAGCAAGGGATGCTGTTCTGCGGTGAGTGCCGGTAGTTGCGCTTCGCTTAACCCTGCTTGTGTGAGCGTCGCGACCAGATCTTTATAGGATGGACGCGGTTTATCGCCGGGAAATGCCATACCGACTTCACCGGCATTCAGAAACCCGCCGCGCAGGAGTTTGCCATCGGCGATAATCCCGGCACCGATCCCGTAGCCGAGATCGATAAAGGTTATGTCACGATAGGAATTCCACGTACCTGAATACAGCTCGCCAATCGCCGAGGCATTGGCGTTGTTTTCAACCCATGTCGGCCAGGGCAAATTGTCCTCAAACGCCTGTTGCAGGTCGACATCGCGCCAGCTTGAAAGCCAGGCCACACAGTGACGCTTTTTGCCATCGGGCTTGAGAAAACCCGGCACGGCATACCCCATGCCGAGGATGCGCGCATGTTTAAGCTGGCGTTTTTTTAACGTCTGCTCCACCAGGTTTTTAATCTGTTTTAGTGTGGTGGCAAGCGGCTGATTTTCCTGATGAGGCTCAGAAATACTGAACAGTTTGCGGCCACTGAGATCGACCAGCGTCATGTCGATAAAGCCAGGGCTGAAAGCCAGCCCGACCGCACACGCGCCGCCAGGATTGAGCCGCAGGGGCAGCGACGGTTGTCCGCGCTGCCCCATATTGCGTTCGCCTTCGATAACCAGACCCGAAAATAAAAGCTCCCGGCATTGTTGGGTGATTGCCCCTGCAGTGAGATTTGAATAGCGCGCCAGTTCGGCGCGTGTCACCGGTGCATGGCGACGAATCAGCTCCAGCAGCAAACGTTGGGTAGGACGCAGTTCCAGACGGTCAGGTTTTACATTCATAATATGGCTATCGTTTTTGTTATCAGGCCCAGCGCAGTCCCGCTTCTTCAATCAGCGCCTGCAGGTACGGAAGATCATCATGGCTGAGCATATCGATCAGACCTTCACGCAGCCAGCCCATGATCTCGGGGCGACTATCATACCCGAATTTGTGCTGGTACTGCTCCAGTGGTGTCATGCCATTTTTCACTTCATGCAGGTACATGCGTACCCCCAGTCCCGCCTGTTTATAGGCCCGAAGATCGTCAACATGGGCGAACTCATATTCAAAACAGACGCAACTGGCATGGGAATGCTGCACGGCGGCCAGTTGATTGTTGTAACGCTCCAGCGTCACGACCTGCAATGCTAAATCTGGGATCAGGGCTTTGACGCGGTTAATCAACACATGATTAAACCCCAGCAACTGAATATGTGACAGCGCCTCTGGCATTGACTGCAACAAGGCAACCAGATGATACACAAATTCGTCATGTCGACGACGTTGCTTCACTTCCACGATCAGGCCCATGCCATTCTCTACCGCCCAACGCAGAATATCCTGCAATAAAGGGATCGGCGTGCCCGCAAATTGCGCATGGTATTTAACGCCGAAATCAAATTGCCGTAACTGCGCGAGCGTCATTTGCTCGACAAAACCTGTGCCGGTCGACACGCGATCAATGCGGTGATCGTGTGTGACCACCAGATGATTATCTGCGGTCAGATGAATATCTAACTCAATGCAATGAGTCCCTGCCTCTTTTGCCCCGATAAACGCGGGCAGAGTGTTTTCCGGATAACGGCTGGAGTAGCCGCGGTGACTGTTTGCCAGCACGATGCCTTGTGCGGCCTGATGAAAGTTAAACGCCATTGCCTGTTCCTTTTATGGTGTGAACATATGGCCATTAAATTTACTCTTTAAATTTAATTATGGAAATAAAATAATTATAGTGATTATTTTTATTATTCAACATTATGATAAATAATTAGTTTTTGTGTTTTTATGGCTTGGTTTTGATTTTGAGGATCTTTGTCACATAAATTTTATATTTAGTGTGTAAATTTAATTGCCGGAGTATTAACACAGGATTTGTACACTATGTCGACGCTTTCACTGGAACAGGTTACAAAGCAATTTGGCGCGTTTTACGCCGCCCGCGAGATCTCCTTCACCGCCGAGGAAGGTGAATTTGTCACCCTGCTTGGCCCGAGCGGCTGTGGCAAAACCACGCTGCTCAAAATGATCGGCGGGTTTCATCAGCCAGACAGCGGACGCATTCTGATTAACGGGCAATCCGTTAATAATTTGCCGCCGGAAAAGCGCAACACGGCAATGTGTTTTCAGTCGTACGCGCTGTTTCCGCACCTGAATGTGGTGCATAACATCTGTTTTGGTTTGAAGCAAAAACGCTTACCTCTTGCCGAGCAGCAACTGCGGCTGGCGGAGGCGTTGAAGCAGGTTGGCTTGCAGGATCAGCACCTGAAAATGCCGGTGCAACTTTCTGGCGGGCAGCAGCAACGCGTGGCACTGGCCAGAGCGATGGTCACGCGTCCGGATGTGGTGTTGTTTGACGAGCCGCTGTCCAATCTGGATGCGAAACTGCGTGAAAGTGTGCGTTTTGAAATCAAAGAGTTACAGCGGCAATATCAACTCACGTCCATTTATGTCACCCATGATCAGGCCGAAGCGTTGACCATGTCCGATAAGATCGTGGTGCTCAATGCGGGCAACGTGGAGCAAATTGGGCCGCCAGAAGAGATTTATTACCGTCCTGCTAACCGTTTCGTCGCTGATTTTATTGGTGCAGCCAATATCGATATCGCCCACATCACTCCTGCGGAACAGCCTGGTTTTTATCGGGTTCGTTGCCAGTTAGGTGAGTTTTACGTACGTTCTCCGCGTCCTCCGCTCGCTGAGCATTGCTATATCTGCTGGCGGCCTGAAGATGCGCGCTTTGTGCCGCAGCCACAAACCGGCGATAACCATTTCTTCCTCACGCTGCGCAAAATGGCGTTTATGGGCAACCTGACCGAAGCATGGGGCGATAACGATGACGGTAAATTGTCGGTACGTCTGCAACTGGTCAAAAAACCGCAGGCCGAAAGCGGGGCGCGGGTTTGCTTCCGTTTACCCGAGGATGCGATTCACTTCCTCGAGCCAGTAGTGGAGGGGCACGATGAAATGGCGTAATGAGCTGACCGCCTGGCTGCTGATGATCAGTGGACTAGGCACCATTGTGTTGCTGATGGGATCGACCTTTTACGTGGTGCTGGTACAAAGCATCGGCTATTTCAATCTTTCCGGCGACAGCCAGTTTTCGCTCGAATACTGGCAAAACGTATTACAAGATCCGGTGTTGCACAGCGCGCTGATCTATTCGGTTAAAGTCTCAATATTGGGGGCTTTCGGTGCGGTGCTGCTCTCTTACCCGCTGGCGTTGTGGCTCCGTCAGCCGCTGGTGGCGAAAGAAGGTATCGTTGCTGTTTTGCGTGCGCCGATGTTTATTCCCGGCCTCGTGGCAGCATTTCTGTTCATCAATATTATTGCTTATCACGGCGTGATCAATGAGCTATTGCTGGCGCTGGGCGTTATTGATCAACCGCTGCGTATGCAGAACGATGACTTTGGCTGGGGCGTCGTTATCTTACAAATCTGGAAGAATCTGCCGTTCGCGCTGATTCTGGTCGGTGGCTCAGTTAACGCAATCCGTACCGATGTACTGGACGCGGCGAGTAACCTGGGTGCCAGCCGCTGGCGCTGTTTTCGGGACGTTATCTTTCCCCTGACGTTACCCGCAGTGCAAGTGTCCCTGATCCTTATTTTTATCGGTGCGCTGGGCGACTTTGCCTTCTTCTCCGTCGCTGGTCCGCGCAATACCTACTCGCTGGCTCGCCTGATGCAGGCCACGGCCATGGAATACGGCGAATGGAATAACTCTGCGGTTATTGCCGTGATTATCATGCTGACGGCAGCATTGGGTACCTTGCTTATCGCCATCCTCCTGACACCGCTCGCCACCCGCAAAGGAGAGGTCAAATGAACCGCACGGCGAATGGACGCCTGATCGTCACGATTTCACTGTTGTTCTTTATTCTGGTCAATCTGGTCTGGCTTGGACTGCCATTTTCAATGGCTATCTTATGGTCGCTGGTTGACCCGCAACACCCGTGGAGCTACCCGGACTTATTCCCGCAAGTGTTGTCGATTAACCGCTGGATACAGGTGTGGCAGCAAACTTCGCTGTCAGAAGCCCTCTTTAACAGCTACACCATTGCGCCCGCCGTGGCGATGCTGAGTTTACTGCTGTCGTTACCCACCGCTTATGCGTTTGGGCGCATGACTTTTCGGGGCAAAGCCGTTGCGGAAATGCTCACGCTGATCCCACTGGTCATGCCAGGTATGATCATCGGGATTTTCTTCAGCGCCATGCTGATGAATCTGAATATCAGCAACCCGTTTATCAGCATCGTGTTAGGGCACACTGTGCTGACACTGCCTTACTCGATCCGCATTATGTCCGCAGGGTTTAAAGCGGTGCCGCAGGATTTAATTGATGCCAGTCGCGATCTCGGTGCCAGCCATTGGGGAACGTTCTGCAATGCTTTTTTACCGATGCTCAAGCCCAGTTTCCTGGCCGCGCTGATTTTTTGTCTGGTGCGCAGTTTAGAAGAGTTCAGCATTTCATACGTTCTTGGCGCGCCAGATTTTATTACCGTGCCGACCATTCTTTATTCTTTTCTCGGCTATTCCTTTGTGCGCCCGGATGCGGCGGTAGTCTCAATGATCCTGGTGATCCCGAACGTAGTCCTGATGGTCATTATTGAGAAGCTGTTGAAAGGGAATTATCTGTCACAGTCAACCGGCAAGGCGTGATCCTTGATAAGGGAGTCATTCAACATGAAAACAGGCACGGTTTTATTTCTCAGTGGCATGTTATTGAGCGGGGCAGCGACCGCCACGCCACTGGCGCAACAAGATTGGGATCTTGTCGTCGCACAGGCCAAAAAAGAAGGCTCAGTCACCTTCAACGTCTGGTATTTACAACCGCAATGGCGCAGTTTCGTTGCTGATTTTGAGAAACAGTACGGAATTAAAGTGCGTATTCCGGAAGGGTCGATTGATGGCAACATGAATAAACTGCTGGCGGAAGCTCGCCGCGAGAAAGGCAAAATGGACGTCGTGGCCTTGTCGGTGGCGCAATTACCGATCATCCGTAAAGCAAATGCCCTGGCGCAGGTAGACTGGCTGCCGGGTTACGGGGATGCGGTGCATCAGTTGCAAAGCGTGAATACCGAAGGATATGCGGTTGCCTTTTGGGGCAACCAAACCGGTATGGCCTACGATCCGCAACAGATGGGCAATCAACCTTTGCCGCAATCACTCGATGATTTACAACACTTTATCGATGCGAATCCGAAGAAGTTTGGTTACAACGATCCGAATAACGGCGGGGCAGGCGAAGCCTTTATTCAGCGCGTGGTCACCCTCTCCTCAGGCACATTTGATGCCGATGCCACGCAAGTCGATCCTGACATTATTAAAAACTGGAAAAAGGGTTGGGAATGGTTCGTCGGTAATAAAGAAAAAATCACCCAGACCGCATCGGGTGCGGATAGCCTGACCCGTCTGAATGATGGCGAATTATTGCTGGTACCCGCCTGGGAAGATCATCTGGCAGGTTTGCAAAAATCCGGGGCGATTACCGGTCGCCTGAAATTTTATATTCCGGCTTTTGGTATGCCGGGAGGGGGCAATATTGCGGCTATTGCCGCAAACAGCACACATCCGGCGGCGTCGGCGGTGTTCCTGAACTGGTTAACGCAAGCTGAAACCCAGCGTGCGTTGAATGTCGCTTTCGGCGCGGTGCCGATGAACAAACAAGTGAAAACAGACGTGGTGCAGCCAGACATTGCCACGCAGTTTTACGGCAAGGAATACAGCATGCAGCTCAGAAAAGAGTTTGTGCGCCAGGTTTCTATGCAATAAGTCGTCCATGTCTGAAACCGGAAATATTTCTCATTTCCGGTTTTTTTGCCTTTTTTCACCCGTGGCAAACACTGTGCCTGTTCTCATTTATCTCATTACATCCTCATTCATTTATTTTCTTCAGCTCAATGTTATCGATAAAATAATGTGAGGGGATGTGATTACCTCAAATATACCTGCTTGTTTAAAGTGAATGTATATCGCCAGCTTTGATAAATGAATCTGGTGGGATTTATTTAATTTTAATCTCAGGTATTATTCCATGAATAAGCGTAATTCTTTTATTTTACTTCTCGGCAGTGTGTTGTGTTTCAGTCAGACCGTCGTACAGGCAGCCGATGGCACCATTAATTTCATCGGACAAATTGTTGCCACGACATGTGATGTGAATGGCGGAAGTAATGCCTCCATTAATGTGGATTTAGGCACTGTCGCCGCGACCTCATTTACGGCAGCCGGTGATACTTCTTCGCCGACCGCGTTCACGATTTCACTCACCAACTGCCCGACAACCTTCACCGCTGCGGCCGTCAAATTTGATGGTACCGCCGATGCAGTGGATAATCAGCTGCTGGAAGTTAGCGGTGGCGCAACCGGTATAGGCATTGAAATTGCGGATAGTCAGGGGACACCAATTCCTCTTTACACGGCCTCACGTTTTTATCCCATTGATGCGACCGCCGAAGGGGTGGATATGAACTTTATCGCCCGCTACAAAAGTACCGGGGCAACCGTAGGCGAAGGCGCAGCAAATGGGACCTCTCAGTTCACCATTAATTATCAATAATAATAATCAACAAATAATCTCTTTAAACTGGCAGGGATGCCAGAGCTTCAGACGCGGATGTCTTTTTTTATTGACGGAAATATGAGAGGAATATATGCGGCGTCTTTTTATTATTTTATCAGGGATGTTATTTGTTCTCTTTTCTGTGCCTCCGGTTTATGCGGGTGTGATTACAGAAGCCACGCGGGTGATATATCCGGGTAATAAAAAAGAAACCTCGCTGACCGTCAGTAATCAGGGTGCACAGTCAGAGCCCTTTCTGATCCAGTCATGGGTGGATAATAACGGACCTGACGGGACACAAAAATCCTCCGTTCCTGCGCCTTTTATCGTGACTCCCCCTTTATTTCGGCTGAATGCCGGTCAAGATAACAGTCTGCGAATTATCCGTACAGGCGGCGTGCTGCCTGAAGATCGCGAATCCCTGTTCTGGCTGAATATCAAATCCATCCCCCGTTTGCCTGAAAATGCCCCCGCCGGTTTATTGCAAATCGTGGTGAAGACGCGCCTGAAGCTTTTTTACCGGCCCGCAGCGTTGCTCGCCCCCGCCGCGCAAAACGCCTGGCGGCAGTTGCAGTTCTCCCGTCAGGACTCAACGCTGCGGGTGACCAATCCGACACCTTATTACTTCACATTTTTCAGGTTAAACCTTGGCAGCAACCGTGTGGCGACAGGTAACACCATGGTTCCGCCCTTTGGGGAAGCCCGTTATCCCTGGCCTCAGGGAGCGGTCACTGGCGAGGTCAGCTGGCAGGTCGTCAATGATTATGGCGGTACCAGTTCAGTGGAAAAAAACCGGATGCGCTGAGGCATGTTATGAATAAAAATCATGTCGTTACGCATCTTTCATCTTCCCTTTTGCGGTCATGGCTTCTGGCGGGAATCGCTTTGGGAACATCTGAAACACGCGCGGATGACCGTTTTAACGTTCAGGCACTGGAAATAGAACATCCGGGCGCGCCGGTGGATATATCGCAATTTTCCCGGGCTGGCGGGCAGACGCCGGGTGTTTACCGCGTGGATGTGCTGGTGAACAATGTGCCGAAAGGGCGGCAGGATGTGACGTTTATCGCCTTGAGGGATCTGACACTCTCCCCGCTTTTTACTCCGGCACAATGGCAAAATCTGGGACTCAGAACCCGCAGCATTCCGGCATTACGCGACTGGCCTGTACAAAAGCCGGTTGAGGATTTCACGCCGCTGATGCCCGGTGTTGTGAGCCAGTTTGACTTTTCCCGCCAGAAACTCCTGATCACCATCCCTCAGGGATTGCTCGACACGCTGGCAAGGGGCGCGGTCAGCCCGGAGTTATGGGATGAGGGAACGCCGGCCTTACTGCTTAATTACAACCTCAGCGGTGCCCGTACCTGGCAAAATTCAGGCGGCAGTGATCAGAGCCAGTTTCTGAGCCTGAGAAGTGGTGCCAACTGGGGCGGCTGGCGGCTGCGCAACTACAGCACCTGGCGTTACAGCCGCAACATTGACGGGCAATCGCAGCAGGACTGGGATTCGGCGTACAGCTTTCTCCAGCGCGATGTGCCGGTGCTCAAAGGGCAATTTATCGCGGGAGAAAGCACGACACCTGCGGATATTTTTGACAGTTTTACCTTTCGCGGCGTGCAGTTGTCTTCCGATGACAATATGTTGCCTGACAGCTTACGCGGCTTCGCCCCCGTGATCCGCGGTATTGCCCGAAGCAACGCGCAGGTGACGATTAAGCAAAACGGCATGGTGATCTACCAGACCTATGTGCCGCCCGGCGCTTTCAGCATCGACGACTTATACCCGACTTCCGCTTCCGGGGATCTGGAGATAACGGTCAGGGAAAGTAATGGCGAAGAGCGACATTTTACCCAGACATTTTCTGCTATCCCGATCATGCAGCGCGAAGGCCGGTTGAAATATGCCCTGACACTGGGGAAATACCGCACCTATCAGTCCGGGGGTGATGAACCTGAATTTCTTCAGGGATCACTGATTTATGGTCTGGGTTATGGCGTGACGCTGTTTGGCGGCAGTCAGCTGGCGCAGAACTATAAAGCGGCGAATGCCGGTATCGGCAGTATGGTCGGGGATTGGGGATCCTTGTCATTTGATACCACGCTGGCCAGCAGCGAACTGACGGACAATCACACAGAACGCGGTCAGGCATACCGGCTGCAATATGCCAAAAGTGTGACTGCAACAGGCTCAACGCTGTCGCTGGCAGGGATCCGCTTTGCCGGGGATTTTTATCATTTCAGTGATGCCAGTAACTGGCGTGAGGACGAAAGCAACGGAAATTACTATGGTCAGCCACGGGAACAGTATCGCCTTAACCTGACCCAGATGATCAACAACGGGCAGTGGGGATCGCTTTCGCTTTCGTGGTATCAGCAAAACTACCGACAGTCGCAAATTAATCAGCGCAGTCTGGGGATCAGTTACAACGTCAATATTGCCAGTATCGATTACGCCTTATCGGTATCGGATAACCGTACTTACGGCACTGAGAGCGATAAACAGATCGCCTTTAATGTCAGTATCCCCCTGGGTCGCTGGCTGTCAAACGCCTGGGCCACGGCTAACGTGAACAGCGCCAGTCACGGGCGGACGCTTTATCAGACCGGTATCAACGGCATGCTGCTTGAGGATAACAACCTCTCTTATGCCGTCAGTGAAGGTTATGGCACTCACGGGCAGGGAAACAGCGGTAGCGCCAGCCTGAATTATCTGGGCAGCGCCGCGCAGCTCAGCGGGGGCTACAACTACAATCAGGACACTCATCAGGTCAATTACGGATGGCAGGGCGCCATTGTGGGCCATCCCTTCGGTGTCACTTTCGCGCAGCCTCTTGCCAGCGATCTCTCTGCCATTGCCATTGTCCGCGCCCCGGGGGCGGCGGGCGTGAAATTGCAAAATAATACCGGCGTGTATACCGACTGGCGCGGCTACGCGGTGGTGAATTATCTCAGCCCGTACAAGCGAACCCGTGTGGCGCTGGATACCACATCACTGGACGAAAACGTCGATATTGACGACAACATCCTTTCCGTTGTTCCCACTGCCGGTGCCGTGGTTATGGCGTCCTTTACCACGCGGGCCGGTAGCAGATTATTGCTCAACCTTACCTATAACGGGCAGCCTGTGCCCTTCGGCGCAGAGGCGTTTGTGGTGGGCGACGAACGAAACCGCGCCATCGTCGGCGACCAGGGGCAGGTGTATCTCAGTGGCTTGTCGGATCAGGGCGCAGTCAGAGTGACATGGCAAGGGGGACAGTGCGAAGCACCGTTTACATTATCTGGTGCGCAAAAAGCGGCGGTCTCTCAGGCCAGCAGCGTATGTCGATGAGGTATTTATGAAAATGATGATACTGCTGGTTTGTCTGACCCTATTTTCTGGCAAATTATGGGCAGCCTGTTCTACCGCACCGGTAATGCCGCAGTCCTGGGATTTAAGTTCGGTTGCGGTAACATCCTCTTTGCCTGTTGGGGCGGATATTCCCGGAAGTCAGCATACTTTCAGCATCAGCGGTACTTGCGGTACAAACGGCAGCAACGAACTCTCCGGCGACCCGATCATCGCCTGTTACTACGGAAACGGTACAGAAATCGCGGGTTTCCCCGGCGTTTACTCTACCGGTGTCGAGGGCATCGGTATTGCCCTGACTAACTCCAGCGGACAACGTGTGGTTGGCGGTGGTGTAGGCTGCGATACGCGCAACACATCGCTGGGTAACCTGGACAGCAGTCTCAGCTATCAGATAGCTGTCACGTTATCGTTAGTCAAAACCGCCAATGACATTTCGGATACGGCACTGGCGCAAAGCCAGACCCGTTTCGGGCTGGGGGTGTATGGCAAATCCGGCCTCGGGGGCGGGGGAGCCAACACGCTCTCCTACACAGGCAATATCAATATCAGAACGGAAAGCTGCGATGTGCTGAATAACACCATTAATGTTTCTCTGGGCACGGTCTGGCCGGGGCTTTTTTCCAGTGCCTCCGCTGGCGGCGTCACGCCCGATGTCCCATTTAGCATCGAACTCAATTGTGATGCCGGGGCGAATGTGAATATCCGTATCGATGGCACTGCTGACGATTCGCTGGTCGCCGGTGTGATCAAAATCAGCAATGGTGCGGAAGGGCAGGCATCCGGAGTGGGAATTCAGATCCTGAAAGGCGATACCTCGCCTGTGAGCCTCGGACAACAATGGGCAATCACCCCTTCGGCCAGCGAAGGAAGCCTGAGTATTCCCTTTTTTGCCCGCTACTATCTCAACGGGCAAACACTCAGCAGCGGGAGTGCGAATGGCACGGCCACGTTTACGATGATTTATTATTGAGAAAGGTCGCCTTTGCAGACGACATGAAGTGAAGTTTGTTCTGATAAAACAGCCAGATATGTACGATAACCTCCCGGCGTGTCCGCACTGAGTGTCGGTTTCCGGCTATTTATCATCAAAATCATACTGCGGGCTGCTTTGGAATGAGGGGTAGGATCTGAGGTTTTTATTTTTTAAGCGTGCTTCTAACTCAGTCCTGGTTTTTAAGGGAAAGCTCTCATATTCTCTTTCTAACCGTATATTTCCGGCAGGTAAAAGAGCAAAAAGATCATTATGAAGTGTTTTAACTTGTTGGCTGTAGACGCTAACTTCTGTTAGTGCATCGTAGTAGTCAAATGCCCTGATCATAAACTGATGATGTTCATTCCCGGCACATTGATCGATTTGAGCGGTGCCAAGGTATAAAACGGCGATGCTTACCGTTCTTTTGTCATAATCTGCTATATCGGCTGAAGTAATAAAAGGCCGGGATTTCATTTCTGCCATACATTCCTCCAGTTTAGTGTTGAGATTATTGTAGGCTAAAAGATACTTATCACGGCTATATTCGATGTCTTCATTGATATGCGCAAAGCAAGAGAATGTCATCGTGAGCATAAGCATCAGAAGGTTTTTTTTCATTTTTAACGATCCCTGTTATTTAAACGTTTTTTCCATGCATTTCCAGAAGGCATGTTCTGTACCATGCGTTGTCGAAAATATCAGTTGTCTGTTTATTGAAAGGTAAATTTGGTTTTTCGCATATTGGTCAAATGCTTCTGCTGAATGAAAGAAACTGACAAAGTCTGTTTGGTTTATATAATAACTGCTTGCTAATGCTCCGTTTTTAACAAAAATAGAATACATAACGCCCGATGTGAGCAAGTATCTTCCTAAATTGTACAGTTCAAATTGTTTCCTTATAACTTGAATAGTTTTCCGGCTTTCATTTCCAAATGCCACATTACCATTGCATCCCATCATTTCAACACTCCTTAACTTTCATATTAAATATCAATAGTTAAACTGCCATCATAAATTTGGTGCATTAAATAAACCGGTAATTTTCTTCCTGAGTAATCAGTAATAAATCAATATTCAAAAACATATAGCGAAGTTGTTTTCCCGAGCAATAAGTATTTCCTGCCAATGTTGTGTTTTGCGATCCCAAGATGAGTCCGGGGGTTATAAGATTGCTTTTCACTCACTTTCTGTTCAGGAAGCACTGACCTGCCAGCACTTCGAAGATACAAACCGGCTGTCCTTTGGGGCGGTTTTTTTGTGTCTTTTTTCTGCATTTCCCACCGTTTATTCCCTTGTGTGATCAGGGTTGTTGTGATGATCTAGAAGGCGAATTGGGATGAACAGCCGATCCGTCTGTGCTCAACGATTCAGCAAAGATTTAATGTTGCTTTTATGTGAACGAATTAACAAGCGGGCAAAATCCTGCTATGCTGCCCGGGCGCTAAAGGGCACTGTGCTCAGGTTCAGGATGTGTCGTAAACCGACAAAGAAACAATCATACCCGCAGTGTCCCCGAGTCATCAGACCGTTTGAATTCCCCTGTCCCTACAGGCATGACGCGAGGCTGATGATGGAAGCCAGGCATAATAAATGACAATGAGAGCGAGGAGAAAGTCGTGCTAGAAGAATACCGTAAGCACGTAGCCGAGCGTGCTGCAGAGGGCATCGTCCCTAAGCCACTTGATGCTTCACAGATGGCAGCGTTGGTTGAGTCCCTGAAGAATCCGCCACAAGGCGAAGAAGACACTCTGTTAGACCTGCTGATTAACCGTGTTCCACCGGGCGTCGACGAAGCCGCCTATGTTAAAGCCGGATTCCTGGCTGCAGTCGCCAAAGGCGAAACTACCTCTCCGTTGGTCACTCCTGAAAAAGCCGTTGAACTGCTGGGCACCATGCAGGGCGGTTATAACATTCACCCGCTGATCGATGCACTGGATAACGAAACGCTGGCACCCATTGCCGCGAAAGCGCTGTCTCACACGCTGCTGATGTTTGATAACTTCTACGATGTGGAAGAAAAAGCACACGCGGGCAACGAACACGCGAAAAAAATCCTCCAGTCATGGGCGGATGCCGAATGGTATCTGTCACGTCCGCAACTGGCTGAGAAAATCACCGTCACTGTGTTTAAAGTGACTGGTGAAACCAATACCGATGATTTGTCACCAGCTCCGGATGCCTGGTCCCGTCCAGATATTCCTCTGCATGCGCTGGCAATGCTGAAAAATGAACGCGAAGGCATTCATCCGGATCAACCGGGCAGCGTCGGTCCGATCAAACAAATCGAAGAACTGAACAAAAAAGGTTTCCCGCTGGCTTACGTGGGTGACGTTGTCGGTACCGGTTCTTCGCGTAAATCGGCCACTAACTCCGTGCTGTGGTTCATGGGTGATGACATTCCTCATGTGCCAAACAAACGCGGCGGCGGTGTGGTGCTCGGCGGTAAAATCGCGCCAATCTTCTTCAACACCATGGAAGATGCCGGTGCCTTACCGATCGAAGTGGACGTGTCCAACCTGAATATGGGCGATGTTATCGACATCTATCCGTATAAAGGTGAAGTGCGGAATCACGAAACCGACGAAGTGCTCGCGACTTTCGAACTGAAAACTGATGTCCTGCTCGACGAAGTGCGCGCAGGCGGCCGTATTCCATTGATCATCGGCCGTGGTTTAACTACCAAAGCCCGTGAATCCCTGAAATTGCCGCAGAGCGAAGTGTTCCGCATTGCGAAACCTGTTGCTGCAAGCAACAAAGGTTTCTCGCTGGCGCAGAAAATGGTGGGGCGCGCCTGTGGCGTTGCCGGTGTTCGTCCGAACGAATATTGTGAACCCAAAATGACGTCCGTGGGTTCTCAGGACACCACCGGTCCGATGACCCGTGATGAACTGAAAGACCTCGCGTGTCTGGGCTTCTCTGCCGATCTGGTGATGCAGTCATTCTGTCATACCGCTGCTTATCCTAAGCCGGTTGACGTGACCACCCACCATACGCTGCCTGATTTCATCATGAACCGTGGCGGTGTTTCACTGCGCCCTGGCGATGGCATCATTCACTCCTGGCTGAACCGTATGCTGCTGCCGGACACTGTCGGCACCGGCGGTGACTCCCATACCCGTTTCCCGATCGGGATTTCGTTCCCAGCGGGTTCCGGTCTGGTGGCCTTTGCGGCAGCGACCGGCGTGATGCCTCTTGATATGCCGGAATCCGTTCTGGTGCGTTTCAAAGGCAAAATGCAACCGGGCATCACTTTGCGTGACCTGGTGCATGCGATCCCTTACTACGCGATCAAAGAAGGTCATCTGACCGTCGAGAAGAAGGGCAAGAAAAACCTCTTCTCTGGCCGTATTCTGGAAATCGAAGGCTTGCCGGAACTGAAAGTCGAACAGGCGTTTGAACTGGCGGATGCGTCCGCAGAACGTTCAGCGGCAGGTTGTACGATCAAACTGGATCAGGCGCCGATCAAAGAATACCTCAGCTCTAACATCGTTCTGCTGAAGTGGATGATCTCTGAAGGTTACGGCGATCGTCGTACCATCGAGCGTCGTATCAAAGGCATGGAAGAGTGGCTGGCGAATCCGACCCTGCTCGAAGCCGATGCGGATGCTGAATACGCGGCAGTGATCGAAATCGATCTGGCCGAGATCAAAGAGCCAATTCTTTGTGCGCCAAACGATCCGGATGATGCGCGTCTGCTGTCTTCCGTACAGAACAGCAAAATCGATGAAGTCTTTATCGGTTCGTGCATGACCAACATCGGTCACTTCCGTGCGGCGGGTAAACTGCTCGACAGCCATAAAGGCGCGTTGCCAACCCGCTTGTGGGTTGCGCCACCGACCAAAATGGATGCGGCTCAGCTGACGGAAGAGGGCTATTACAGCGTCTTTGGTAAGAGCGGTGCGCGTGTTGAGATTCCGGGCTGTTCACTGTGCATGGGTAACCAGGCGCGTGTGGCGGACGGCTCTACCGTCGTTTCCACCTCTACCCGTAACTTCCCGAACCGTCTGGGCAACGGCGCTAACGTCTATCTGGCTTCGGCGGAACTGGCGGCGATCGCCTCCCTGCTGGGCCGTCTGCCAACGCCGGAAGAATATCTGGGTTATATGGCGGAAGTGGATAAGACCGCAGTGGATACTTACCGTTATCTGAACTTCGACAAGCTGAGTGAATATACCGATAAAGCTGACGGCGTGATCTTCCAAACCGCAGTCTAAGTCGCTATATTTGCGCCAGTGTTGAAAGGGAGCTTCGGCTCCCTTTTTTATTGTGATTTTTTCAGAGGACTGCACCATGGATTACGATTTTTTGCGCGACATCACCGGTGAGGTCAAAGTGCGTTTTTCAATGGGCCATGAAGTGCTTGGTCACTGGCTGAATGAAGAAGTGAAGGGCGACCTGAGCGTGCTCGATAACGTCGAAGCGGCATTGAGCGATCTGAAGGGCAGCGAACGCCAGACGCAGATGGCCGGCCATGAATACACGCTGCTGTTAGCCGACGATGAAGTGATGATCCGTGCCAATCAGCTGGATTTCGACGGCGATGAGATTGAAGAAGGGATGAGTTATTACGACGAGGAGAGTCTGGCGTTTTGCGGCGTCGAGGACTTTTTGCAAGTCCTCGCCAAATACCGTTCTTTCGTGATGACTAACCGCTGAGTGACTTGCCCCGCGAGGCGGTCCAGCACAGCAGCGAACCGCCGACCACCATCAGCACGCCCGGCCAGAAACTGGCGCCCGGCAACGTATGCAGCCACAATCCGGCAATCAGAATCGATGACAGCGGCGTGAAATATGACAGCGCGGCCACCAGCGTCGCATTGCCTTTTTTCATCGCAATATCCCAGCACTGATACGACACTGCGGTCACCGCGCCCATCGCCAGTAATTCGAGAATGGCAGGTAATGTCAGGCTGATACGACTGGAGGAATACGTGAAGTAAAGCGCCCACAATACGCCGCCGGTTGCCAGCAGAAACAACGGCAGCACGCCTTTGCCTTTACACAATACGCGGACCAGATTGGAATACAGTGCCCACGACACGGCCGCGCCCAGTGCCAGACCGTAGGCCACCGGGTTGCCGCGCACATTGCGCATCATCTGGTGAATATCCAGCCCGTGACCGCCGCTGATTGCCCACAGCACTCCCGCAAATGCCAGCACCGCGCCCGGCCAGATCCACCAGCGGACACGTAATTTCAGCAGCGGAACCGCAAACAGCAACGTCAGACTGGGCCAGAGATAATTCACCAGCCCGAGTTCCAGCGTTTGCTGACGGGTATGCGCCAGACCGATCGCCAGTGAAAATGCCACCATATAAAAGATAAACAGCAGACCGCAGATGATCAGATATGCAGCAGATTCACCACGCAGTGACGGTTTGCCGCCGACCATCCAGACTAAAATTCCGCTGACAGTATAAATAGAGGCGGCCGCACCAAAAGGCCCCAGAGATTCGGACAAACTGCGGGTGAGCGCCACGCTCATGCTCCACAATAAAATGGCGAGAACGCCAGACAGTGTTGCAAAACGATCCATAAGAAAGGTAAGCCTCTGGAAAAGGAGACTTTTAAGATAAGCGATTGTTCCGGTTATTTACACCGGAACAATCCGCTTGAGAGGCGCTTATTGTCTGAAATCATCAGAAGTAGAAACCGGCTTCCAGACCCACGGTGGAAGTGGTGGTCGCGGGCTGATAATAGCCAACGGTGCGTCCGTTCAGATCACCCTGTTTCTCGTCCGACTTGCCGTATTTCTGATGCACATAACTGGCTTTCACAAAAACATCTTTGTTGATATTCCAGGTCAGGCTGGTAAATGGCGAAAGCCTGGATTTCGGCTCCAGCCAGACCCCTCCCTGATTGCTGTGCGTCCAGGTTTTAATCGGATACAGCGCACCGCCTTCCAGACTCAGACGTGAATCTGCGGTCATTTGCCAGTTCGCCCCCAGTGACGCTTTGGCGTAAGGCTGCAAAGACACTTCAACGGCGGTGTACTGCCGGGTGGTGTTTTGTGAGGCAATATACACATCGTCAGAGCGGATATTTCGCACCCACGCCTGGCCGCCGACAGCGCTTTTCATATCGAAAGACACACTGTCGGATGCCCGGTAACGGTAGCCACGGGTCATGTCCGCGCTGTAGCCGGTGTAATAGGTTTTGCCCTTCAGCGAGCCGTTCGGCACGTTGGCCTGATCGTCCAGCGTACTGCCTTTATAACGGACGATCCCGAACATCACGCTCATGTCCCAGGCTTTTAATAAGCCGCTTTGGGTATCGAGATAGTTATTGGATCCGAAATTAACGCGCAGGCGCGGGCCATGTTCAGCAACATATTTACCGTCCATATTACTGACGGATTCGTCCCACTTGTAATATTCGGCACCATAACTCACATAGTGCCGCATCCCTTCGGTATTGCTGCTCAACAAACTTTCCCCGGCCCGGGAAACCCCGGAAACCAATAAAGAACTCGCGACCAGCAAGCTGGATACGGTCTTTAATTTAATCATTTTCATGTTTTATTTCTACTTACGGGTGGATGGAGCTGGTTGCTTAGTAAGCAATAAGGGGATGCTAATGTCAGGAGGGGGATAATTAAAGTTATTTGTCTGTTTTTAGTAAAAAAGCGATCTTTTGATCTGCCATAAGCTAAATTATTGGTTATATAACAATTTTGTTTGACTTAATATCTGTATATTATTTCTTTAATTTGGCTTAAATAACAGATCCTTCATCGTTAAATTTAGCTTAAATAAAGATTTAATGACTGTTTTGATATTAATTTGTCTTAAGGAGTATAGCGGGTATTCATCCATGTAAATATATTTTACTTAAGTAATGCTTATTGAGTTTCAGGCGGGGGAATATTCAATATCAGAATTTGTCTATACAAAAGAAAGGCCGGACATTTCAAAAATGCCCGGCCTTTCCTTTATTCAGCTCTGATCAGACTGACGGCAGATTGCGACCGTAATAGATTTCCTGCATTTCCTTGTAGAGCAAATCGGTGATTTCTTTACGCTCTTGCGCGCTCAGTTCATCCGGTTTGGCATTAAACAAGTAATGTTTGAGATCGAACTCTTTCAGTAACATCTTGGTATGGAAGATGTTTTCCTGATACACGTTGACGTCCATCATGTCGTACAGCGCTTTCATATCCTGCGACATGAAGTTCTGAATCGAATTGATGGAATGGTCGATGTAGTGTTTAACGCCGTTCACGTCGCGGGTGAAACCCCGGACACGGTAATCGATGGTGACGATGTCGGATTCAAGCTGATGAATCAGATAGTTCAGCGCTTTCAGCGGCGAAATCACGCCACAGGTCGAGACTTCAATGTCAGCGCGGAAGGTACACAGCCCGCCTTCGGGATGGCTTTCCGGATAGGTATGCACACAGATATGGCTTTTATCCAGATGCGCGACCACGGAATTCGGCAACGGGCCCGGATGCTCGGTGGTATCGACATCACGCGGGTCCATCGGCTCTTCGCTCACTAAAATCGTCACGCTGGCGCCCTGTGGTTCGTAATCCTGTCGCGCCACGTTGAGGATATTGGCACCGATAATGGAGCAGGTTTCGGTGAGAATTTCCGTCAAACGGTTGGCGTTATATTCTTTGTCAATGTAGGCAATGTAGCCATCACGATCGTCTGCGGTTTTGGCGTAGCAGATATCGTAGATACAAAAACTCAGGCTTTTGGTCAGGTTGTTGAAGCCATGCAGTTTCAGCTTTTGCAATTTAGTTCACCCCCTTATGGATGCTGTATCAGCGTGCGGCTGACAGGGCATTCAGTAAATATTGCGGCAGGGCAAAGCTGCCGTGATGAATCGCCGGATTGTAATAACGGCAAGTTATGTCTGCGGCGTCGAAACGCGCCTGCAAGGTTTTGCTGTCAATCTGGCGATATTCCGGGCTGTTGGTCGCCCAGGCAAAGGTCATGATGCCGCCGTAATAGGTCGGGATCGCGGCCTGATAGAAACTGACATCACTGAAATAGTGGCTCAGTTTGGTGTGGCTGTTCACCGCTTCATCCTGCTGGAGGAAGCACACGCCATTTTGTGCCACGAAAATGCCGCCCGGATTGAGGCAACGGGCACAACCTTCGTAGAATGCCGACGTAAACAGGCTTTCTCCGGGACCGATGGGATCGGTGCAGTCGGAGATGATCACGTCGAAGGTTTCAGTGGTCTGATTAACGAAGTTCACGCCGTCGTCGATCACCAGTTTGAAACGCGGATCGTCATAAGAACCGGCATTATGGTTGGGCAGATACTGGCGGCAAAACTCCACCACGCCGGCATCAATTTCCACCATCGTGATCGACTCCACGCCTTTGTGGCGAGACACTTCGCGCAGCATTGCGCCGTCGCCGCCACCAATGATCAGCACCTTGCGGGCACTGCCGTGGGCGAACAACGGGACGTGGGTCAGCATTTCGTGGTAAATGAATTCATCACGCTCGGTGGTTTGCACCACGCCGTCGAGCGCCATCACGCGACCCAGCGCCGCGTTCTCGAAAATCACCAGATCCTGATGATCGGTTTTCTCTCGGTATAACTCTTTATCGACGCTGAAGTACTGGCCAAAATGGGCGTGCAGCGTCTCATACCATATTTCTTTGGATGACGAGTTCCGGGACATGTCGTTGTTTCTCCTGATCAATCGCAGCCATAAAAATGGGCGCACATGATAGCTAACTCTGCCTGTCCATGCACGGTTGAATTTCAGACAGGTAAATGTAGATTAAGTGTAGACGAGGCAGGCGTGGTGCGAAAAATCGGGGGACAGGGAGGAAAGCAAACAGGCTCCGGCATCAGAATGACGGAGCACACGGCTGAAAAACGGCTGACAGGATTCAGTTGGTGTAGGCCAGTAAACTCAGCGAGTCGCGGGCCAGAGACTTACATTTTGTCGGTTTAGGCACGGCGATCCCACTCAGATCACGGTAGCTTTCTTCGCCCATCGACTGCATGTTAAAGCTGTTGTAATTGCTCAGGTCCCAGCGGTTTTGCTGGGCGAAAAACACGATAGCCCGTTTGATTTGGGTGTTCGGCAGTTGTTCGTAACCGCAGTTATTTTTCAGATAAACGAAGACTGCCGTCAGATCCGCCAGATCTTCCGCTTCTGATTCACTCAGCGCCTGACTGGCGGAGGAGAAACCGAGCAGCGACAGTAATAACAAACACAGTGTTGTTTTTTTCATGGGTGTGTTCTTGTTCTTGTAGATTGAAAGTCAGAAGGACTTGGCTCACAGGCAGTTAAAAGGACGTTACCATATTTGCACTGAGCGGCACCAAATTTCTTTTACCGCTGAACCGCTTGACCTTCCCCTTAGGGGAAGGAATAGGCTGTCGTACTATTATGGCACGCCTGCGCCATCTGTCTGGTTATCACCCTTCAAAAGGACCGAAAAATGAACCGACGCGATTTCGTGAAGTGGACGACCCTGATGGGCGCCGCCAGTATGCTGCCCGGCTGGAGCCGCTTCGCGCTCGCCGCTGACCGCCCGGCATTGCCCATCCCGGCATTGCTCGAACCGGATATCCGCAGCGCCATTACGCTCACATTACAGCGCGGGCAGAGCCAGTTTCTGCCCGGCGTGAACACTGAAACCTGGGGCGTAAACGGTAATCTTCTCGGCCCCGCGTTGCGTATCCGTCGTGGGAAACCGGTCAGCGTCACCATCAATAACCGGCTGGATGTGGCCAGCACCGTTCACTGGCACGGGCTGGAAATTCCCGGTGACGTGGATGGCGGGCCGCAGGGATTAATCGAACCCGGCCAGAATCGCAAAGTCAGTTTGCAACTTGATCAACCCGCATCGACCTGCTGGTTCCACCCGCATCCGCATCAGACCAGCGGTTATCAGGTGGCGATGGGGCTCGCCGGGCTGGTGCTGATCGAAGATGAAAGCAGTGATCTGTTGCAGATCCCAAAACGCTGGGGCGTGGATGATATTCCGGTCATTTTGCAGGATAAGCGCCTGAACGACGCCGGTAAAATCGATTATCAGATGGACGTCATGACCGCCGCCGTCGGCTGGTTCGGGCAACACATGCTGACCAACGGCGCGGTGTATCCGCAGCACGGAATTTCCCGTGGCTGGGTACGTTTTCGTTTACTCAATGGCTGTAATGCACGTTCGCTGCACATCGCCACCAGCGATCAGCGGCCGATGTATGTCATCGCCAGTGACGGCGGTTTCCTGCCTGAGCCGGTGAAAGTCAGCGATTTGCCGCTGCTGATGGGCGAGCGTTTTGAAGTGCTGATTGATTGCAGCGATGGCAAAGCCTTTGATCTGGTCACGCTGCCGGTGAAGCAAATGGGCATGACGCTGGCACCGTTCGACAAACCGTTGCCGGTGTTACGCATTCAGCCGACGCTGACCCAAAGCGGCAGTTCATTGCCGGACACGCTGTTGCCGCTTCCGGCGCTGGTGTCAGTGGATAATCTGCCGACCCGCTGGCTGCAACTGATGATGGATCCGCAGCTTGATCAGCAGGGTATGGCGGCGCTGATGAAACGTTATGGCCACAAGGCGATGGCCGGCATGAGCATGGATCACGGCGGGGGCGGGATGGCCGCAATGCCGGGTATGTCCGGTTCCGGTCACGACGGTCATGGCGGTATGGCAGGAATGGACATGAGTCAATCGTCCGGTGGTTATGATTTCATGCAGGGCAACAAAATTAACGGCAAAGCCTACGACATGAACCTGCCCGCTTTCGATGTGAAACAAGGCCAGTATGAGAAATGGACCCTTTCGGGCGAAGGCGACATGATGCTGCATCCTTTCCATATCCACGGCACACAGTTCCGTATTCTTTCTGAAAACGGTCAGCCGGTCGCGCCCCATCGTCAGGGCTGGAAGGACATCGTGCGCGTTGAAGGCGCCCGCAGCGAAGTGCTGGTGCGCTTTAATCATCTGGCGGATAAACAACATGCTTACATGGCGCACTGTCATCTGCTGGAACACGAAGACACCGGCATGATGCTCGGCTTTACGGTATCCGCGTGATCCGGTTTACTGCTTTCCTTTCTGTAATTTCTTAAAAATCAGCGGCCGGGGGCGATCCTCCGGCCCGCCTCTTTCCCTTCCCTCCCGTTTCTTTCTTTGCCTGTGCTACTCCTTCGAACATCTATCTTTCAATTTGAAAGATTAAACTTTCAAAATGTGATCAATATATAATTAATATAAATTCAATATGATTATATTTTCAGCGTGGAGTAACAAAACATGAAAGCTTAAACCCACGTATCCCTACAGGAGAAGATGATGATCGATGTAATAACGCACGGTGCCGAGTGGTTTATCGGCCTGTTTCAAAAAGGGGGAGAGGTGTTTGTCGGCATGGTCACCGGCATTCTGCCTCTCTTAATTAGTTTGCTGGTCGTCATGAACGCGCTGATCGTGTTTGTCGGACAGCGGCGGATCGAACGTCTGGCGCAGCGTTGTGCCGGAAATCCGGTTTCACGTTATCTGCTGTTACCGGTGATTGGCACCTTTGTTTTCTGCAATCCGATGACCCTCAGCCTCGGGCGTTTTATGCCTGAAATCTACAAACCCAGCTATTACGCCGCAGGCTCCTACAGCTGCCATTCCATGAACGGACTCTTCCCGCATATTAACCCCGGCGAACTGTTTGTGTATCTCGGCGTTGCCAGCGGACTGACCACGCTGGGATTACCGCTCGGGCCGCTGGCCGTCAGTTATTTCCTGGTCGGTATGGTGACTAACTTCTTCCGCGGCTGGGTAACGGATCTCACCACCCGCATCTTTGAACGCAAGATGGGCATTCAGCTTGATCGTGAGGTTCAGTTGTAATCAGGTTCAATTCTAATCAGGTCAAATTCTAAAAAGCGGAGCAGAAAATGAGCGTTACGATTCGCATTAACCGGGGTGAAGGTGGCTGGGGTGGTCCGTTGCTGATTGAGGCGGTACCCGGCAAAAAAGTGATGTATATCACGGCGGGCACCCGCCCGGCGATTGTCGACAAGCTGGCAGAACTGACCGGCTGGGAAACGGTAGACGGTTTTAAAGAAGGTGAGCCACCGGCAGAGGAAATCGGTGTGGCGGTAATCGACTGTGGCGGCACGCTGCGCTGCGGCATCTACCCAAAGCGACGCATCCCGACGGTTAATATCCATTCGACCGGCAAATCAGGCCCGCTGGCGCAGTTTATTACCGAAGACATTTATGTTTCCGGTGTCCGTGAGCATGACATCGTGCTGGAAAGCGCAGAGGCGGCTGAGCCGGTAAGCGCAGCGGCTAAACCCGCACCGGCTGCGGCAGGACGCGACTACGACACCACTAAAAAAATTACCGAACAAAGCGACGGCCTGCTGGCGAAAGTCGGGATGGGGATGGGCTCCGGCGTAGCCGTTTTATTCCAGGCCGGGCGCGACACCATCGACACCGTGCTCAAAACCATCCTGCCATTTATGGCGTTCGTGGCGGCGCTGATCGGCATCATTATGGCCTCCGGGCTGGGTGATCTGGTGGCGCACGGGCTGACGCCGTTGGCGAAAAGCCCCGTCGGGTTGGTGATGCTGGCGCTGATCTGTTCCTTCCCGTTGCTTTCTCCTTTCCTCGGCCCGGGCGCGGTGATCGCGCAGGTTATCGGCGTGCTGGTGGGGGTGCAGATCGGGCTGGGCAATATCCCGCCACATCTGGCGCTGCCTGCACTTTTCGCCATCAACGCTCAGGCGGCGTGCGATTTCATTCCTGTCGGACTTTCGCTCGCCGAAGCCAAACAGGACACCGTGCGCGTCGGCGTGCCTTCGGTGCTGGTCAGCCGTTTTCTGACCGGCGCACCGACGGTACTTATCGCCTGGGCCGCTTCCGCTTTCATTTACCAGTAAGGAGTCACTGTGCAAACCATTTATCAAACCACTATTACGCAAATCGGCGATTTCGCCCGTGAAGCCTTAACCGACCAGATGCTGATCACCTTCCGTGAAGGGGCACCAGCGGATATTCAGGATTATTGCTTCATTCACCAGCCCGGGAAAATGGAAGGGGAATTGCATCGTGGCGCGTATATGGAACTGGCTGATGTGCGTTATCCGGTGACCGCCGTGGGAGAGGTGGCGATGCAAAATCTGCGCGAGCTGGGGCATATCACCCTGCGTTTTGACGGCAGTGCCGAGGCTGAGTTTCCCGGCAGCGTACATGTAAAAGGCACCACGCCCGACGATATTCCGCTGGGCAGCGTATTGAAATTTATCGATTAACTATCAGAGTCAGGAGTCAGTTATGGAACAGGTTGCAGTCGTGATCGGCGGGGGGCAGACGCTGGGCGCATTTCTCTGTCAGGGGCTGGCTGAATCCGGCTATCGCGTGGCGGTGGCGGATTTGAATGAGAAGAATGCCGCATCGGTGGCAGAGCAGATTAACCGGCAGTTTGGCGAGGAAAGGGCGTTCGGATTTGCAGTCGATGCCACCAATGAAGCCAGCGTAGAACAACTGGCGAAAGCGGTGGATCAGACGTTCGGCAGGGTCAGTTTACTGGTATACAGCGCAGGGATGGCGAAGGCATCGCCAATCACGGATTTTGCCCTCAACGACTTTGATCTGTCGTTGCAGGTCAATCTGGTGGGATATTTCCTTTGCGCCCGTGAGTTTTCGCGCCTGATGATCCGCGACCGTATTCCGGGACGCATTATTCAGATCAACTCCAAATCCGGCAAAGTGGGCAGCAAACATAATGCCGGTTACAGCGCGGCCAAATTCGGCGGCGTGGGGCTGACACAGTCTCTGGCGCTGGATCTGGCAGAGTACGGTATTACCGTGCATTCGCTGATGCTGGGCAATTTACTCAAATCGCCGATGTTCCAGTCATTATTACCGCAATACGCCAAAAAACTGGGCATTCAGGCCGATGAAGTCGAGCAGTATTACATCGATAAAGTGCCGCTGAAACGCGGGTGCGACTATCAGGATGTGCTGGATATGCTGCTGTTTTATGCCAGCGATAAAGCCTCGTATTGTACCGGTCAGTCGATCAATATCACCGGCGGTCAGGTGATGTTCTGATGTGCTCCGCCTCTGTTATGCAGGGGCGGATTATTCTGTTATTAACAAAATCATGTTATTAACAAAATCATGTTAAGGAGAAAATAATGACCCCGACTGCGGCATTAATATTCTGTGCGGTGCTGGCCTGGGTGGCACAAATCGCGCTCGGCTGGTGGCAGTTACAGCGCTTTAACCGGGCATTCGACAGATTGTGTTTACAGGGAAATGTGGGCGTCGGGCGTTCCGGCGGACGTTTCAAACCGAGAGTGGTACTGGCGCTGGCTTTCGATAAACAGGAAAAAGTCTGTGACGGCTTTTTACTGCGCGGCCTGACGATTTTCGCCCGCCCCCGGCCGGTAACGTCGCTTAATGGCATGAGCCGGGAACAATTGATGACAGGTGTGATCTTCCCGAAAGATCCGAATATTCAAACTGCACTATCATTAGCGATTGAACCGAAATCATGATATTTTCACTTTAAAAGCTATTATCTTTCAAAAAGAATGATGGCTGTGAATTTATCTTAAAATTTGAGCGAAAATCGTGATGAAACCTAAGCAACGGCAGGCGGCGATACTGGAGCATTTACAGCAATTTGGAAAGACGGCGGTGGACGATCTCGCCGCGCATTTCGCCACAACCGGCACCACTATCCGCAAAGATCTCACCCTGCTGGAAGAAGAGGGTGCAGTAATCCGCACTTACGGCGGTGTGGTGCTCAGCCGTGAAGAAGGCGACCAGCCTATCGACCGTAAAACCCACATTAATACCGGAAAAAAATTGCGCATTGCCCGCGCAGCTATTCAGGAAATTCAGGACGGCGACTCGCTGATTTTTGATGCGGGCAGCACCGTGATGCAGATGGTGCCTTTCCTCAGTCAGTTTAATAACATCACCGTCATGACCAACAGCCTGCATATCGTCAATGCGCTGGTGGAACTGGATAATGACCAGACTATCCTGATGCCGGGCGGCACCTATCGCAAAAAATCCTCCTCCTTCCACGGCAGTCTGGCCGAAAGCGCGTTTGATAAATTCAATTTCGACAAGCTGTTTATCGGCGCAGATGGCGTCGATCTCGACGGCGGTGTTACCACATTCAACGAAGTTCACGGCGTCAGTCAGGCGATGTGTAAAGCGGCTGAGCGTATTTTCCTGCTGGTGGATTCGTCAAAATTTGGCCGCAAAAGCCCGAATGTGGTGTGCCACTTAGGCAAGGTCGATACGCTGATCACCGACAGCGGGCTTAGCAGCCAATACCGCGATGCCATCGAAAAATTGGGGATCCGCATTATTCTGGTCGGGGAAGACGACGAGTGACGCATTACTCAATTACGTATCTGAAAAATGGTGCTTTTGGGATAAAAAATATCGCGGTATCTAATGATTAAGTTTAGCTGACCCGGTTACACAGGAAGCTGACACCAGCGTTACTCATCGGCGGGTTCTTTGATATAATCCTTTCCACTATATGGTCGCTGTTTTTCTGAAAAACAGCGATAAGTATTCTTAAATCAGGTGGTTAGTCTTTATATGAAACATCGTGTTGACGTCATGATTTCCGAAGAGGAAGTCAAAACCCGAATTGCCGAGTTGGGCCGTGAAATCACCGAACACTACCGCGACAGCGGCAGCGAAATGGTGCTGGTTGGATTGCTGCGCGGTTCTTTCATGTTTATGGCTGACCTGTGTCGCGCCGTGGACGTGCCGCACGAAGTGGATTTCATGACTGCCTCCAGTTATGGCAACGGCATGTCTACCACCCGCGACGTTAAGATTCTCAAAGATCTCGACGAAGACATTCGCGGTAAAGATGTGCTGATCGTCGAAGACATTATCGACTCCGGCAATACGCTGAGCAAAGTGCGTGAAATCCTGCAACTGCGTGGCCCGAAATCTCTGGCCATTTGTACCCTGCTGGATAAACCCGAGCGCCGCGAAGTGGACGTAAAAGTCGAATACGTCGGTTTCCCGATCCCCGACGAATTCGTTGTCGGCTACGGCATCGACTACGCCCAGCGTTATCGCCATCTGCCGTATGTTGGTAAGGTTGTGATGCTGGACGAGTAAAGTTCGGCTGCGCCCCGCACAGCAGTTAATTAAAAACGGCCTTCAGATTTGGAGGCCGTTTTTTTATATTCATTTCAAATAATAAATAATCTATTCAACTTATCTGTTGTATGCCCGGTAAAAATAAAATTGAAAATTATGCTTTTTAGGTATAGGTTATTTTTAATCATAGCTTTTATTATTATAGTTTTGTATAAGTTCAAGTTGTTAACTGAGCGAATAACTAAAGAATACTCACCAGGGATGAAATTATAAAAAATGAAAACCTTCAGGAAGATTAACGAAATCAATATGAATGATGCATGACACTATTTCATGGGTGATGTCGATGGCTTATATTCATGATATCTATGATTGATTCATAAAGTCTCAAACAAAGTCACCATGATTAACTAAACAAGGATGGATATTATGACGTGGGAATATAATCAAAGCAGCGGTGAATTGAAGCATAACGGACAACTATTCCAACAGGGCTATAGCGGACATGGTGCAGGAATAAATAATCCAGCTATGGAGTCTGTGAGCAGCCAGGGTCCAATCCCAAAAGGTTATTATCGTATAACAGGAGCGCATAATACTGTTACGCCTGTCACCATTATTTTGGAACCTATTTTGGGGACTAATACGTATGGGCGAGACCTGTTCAGAATCCATGGCGGTTCAAGGAGTGGCGGACGCAATGCATCGAATGGTTGCATCATTATTGATGGCGTACGTAATCGCGAACAAATCATGAATAGCGGTGACACGATTCTGGTGGTCAGATGATGAAAATTTTACTGTCTTTTTTATTAACGTTTTCATTTTCGGCAGTCGCCACGATGCAAATAACTTCCATGCAGTTAACTCAGCAGATAAAAAATCGGGGGGCTCAGGCAGTTATCGCTGATTTATACAAAGATGATGAATCCCAATGGCAGTATGTGCTGACTAAAATAGGCAGTGGTGAACAAAACTGGCTGGACGTGGCCGCATTATTAGCGCCCGGTAGTGATGCTGATTCGGCGGAGTCTCTTGCTACTGCAGCTGCCACGGCCATTCCACATAACCCAGCGGGTGTGCTCTCCCTTCTTAAAGGCGAGGTTTTACCCTTCAGTACCGATAACGTATGCGCTTTACCCTTTTATAGCATCAAAGAACCGGAATTTAATCAATATATCGTTAATGCTATTCAGGCTCTTTATAAGGTTTCGAACAGCAAAGCGTGTATCGATACTATTGTTAAGACTATTGGTCAATCAAACGGATTTGTTGAGGATAACTAATATGGGCATTCCTGTTTATATGTTTTTGTATGATGATAGCGGTAATATTATTAAGGGAGGTATTGACATTCAAGGCCGTGAATACAGCGTGGAAGTGTTAGGGCTGCATCACAGTGTACATATTCCGACCGATAACCATAACGGTAAATTCACCGGCACCCGCCGGCATCTCCCATTTCTGATAGAAAAAGAAATCGATTCGTCTTCACCTTATCTCTATAAAGCCCTTTCTATGGGGCAAGCGCTGAAGCGCGTAGAACTGAAATATTATCGGATCAACGATGCAGGACAAGAGGCGGAGTATTTTACTATTCTGCTGGAAAACGTGAAAGTCGTTAACCTAATGCCCGTGATGTTCGATATCAAAGATCCCGCAAAAGAAAAATTTAATCATATGGAAATCGTAGAATTTCGTTATCAGAAAATTACCTGGCTTTATCTTGATGGAAATATTCAACACACTGATGCCTGGAACGAAAGGGCGACGGTATAGTTAGTACGCAGATGACGACGTAAAATCTCGCTAAAAAACACCTATTCTTTGTCTCAGGGAACGATATTAATGACATGAATTAAATGGTTTTTATTTCAGTATCCATGCATTGACCACATCGACATTATCCTTCGATGTAAAAAATCCTTGCGGGTACTGCATGCAGTACTCCTCCATAAAGCCGGGGTTGGAATGCAGCGGTTTTCCCAGGAAAATAACTTCAAGTAACCTCCTCATTTACCGTCGTTACGATTTCAGGCTCAAAGCGACCTCTGCGTCTGCAAAAATGTTGCCTGGTTGAATAAAGTAAGAGGGTAGAAAGAGGAGGTAACTAAATCATAGTGCTATAACCTCAGTGCCTTATATTACAAAAAAATATTTTAAACTAAATCAGCGGGTTCTTTTTCCTCCAAATATAGTTATCCTTATTTTTTATTCTGAAAAATAACCATGGCATAACCCAGGAAAGTAAGAATAAAGGTATCGCTAAAATGACAGATAGATTAACAAAGTTATAGTTTTGGTAGAGTAACAGGATTAAAAGAGCTGAAATAAAAATCAAGATGATCCGCAAATATAAAATTAACTTCCTCGTAGGTCTGTCAATATAGGCCATGATTATTTCAGCACCACAATAAGGACATAGGGTACTGTTTTCCTTTAATTTACTATCACAGAATCCGCATGTAGCATGCTCATCAACATGATTACTTTTCACGTAAACCTCTCGGACTGACTTTTGCTGTGTATGAATTCTTGCTTAATGTTATTTATTTGATTTTATTATCTTAATTACTACTCTTTATCTCGAGTGTACTTTACATAATTTCTTTTGAAATTAGCAAGGGGATTTTTCTTGCAAACCGTAAGTGAATATGTGGGGGTTCTGTTAGTTTTTAGTAATGACTCCTTTTACCAAGATTGTTCTTATTTTGAATTTCTATATACAACCCTTATCTGAACAGGGGATGGGTTTTATAATATAAATTATGGCTAAGACATTTCCTAGTAAGCATGCCATATGAATTTTTATTGAATACCTTGCTGACTGCTTCTTGATGCGGCTGAAATAAAAATCGGCAGGGGTAGCGAAAAGAACAGGCCAGGAATTGGAAAAAGCTCATACGCTAATGTTTCTGACTCCCCATGTGCTGAGAGAACAAGACATTGTTCTTATTTACACATTATTTGGTCGCTTGTCTGGCATCCGGTGTCATTTAAACTCATTTTTGTTTCGTAATACTTACTCAGGGCTTTGTTTATGATTAGATTTTCTGGACAGATACAAGTGATACTAATCTCCTCTCCCTGCGTTGAACACCGACAGGCGTCGATTCTCCGTGACTGAGCTTTTAATCAACCTGCAGTTATTGGCAGAACGCCGGGGCGCGCCGGAGAGGCTTTTTGCGGTCAAAACCTCCGGGTCAGGGGCAGAAGCAACGATGCGCTATTCTGGTGCGTGCTTATATCTCCGTCGACAATTGAGAACATCGGACTGACAGGTTCAGATACTGTTGAACGGCGCTGAGTAATAAAAAGGCACTAAAAAAGGCACATTTTTGTGCCTTTGAAAAAGATGTTAATTACATGAATTAAATGGATTTTTTCATTTCAGTGTCCACACATTGACCACATCGACAGAAGAAGCCCCGTTTTCGGGGCTTCTTCTTTAGTGAATCTGGAAGGACTGCTGACTGTTTTTGTCTGGATGCAATAGCACCGCATGAACCGTCCCAGGCTCAACAATGATGTCAGCGATCGACTCATGGGTCTTAAACGTACAACTGCAGTTAATGTTCTGACACTGGTGATAGCGTTCTTTGGTATTGAGGCTCAGGTAACGGCTTGAACGGGCGTGGGCGGCGTGCTGGCATTTCGGGCAGTGCATCATAATAATCACCATGTAATCATTTTAATCAGATGCAATCATTGTATGTTATCCGCAAAAACATACATCCGATATTACAGTGATTTACACTCATCCTTTGAAAAGGATACACAGCACACTCACTGAATGTCTGCTATGTTATTTTGAATAATCAAGGAGAAGAAATGAAACTACTGCAGAATGAATTCGACTACCGGACCTGGATGACTGACGAGTTTTTGGAATATGATGATAGCCCATCATCTGCAATGAGCCAGGACGAACTAGAACAAGAGCTACAGCGTATGATGCCGAGCAGCTTTCCTTGTCTGGTTTATGTCGCTTACAGCGGCAATCCCAATGCACCTGAACGACTTGTCTTTACTTCCCGCAATCAGGTGGCGGAATGGGCTGCAGCAATGGGATTAACCTAATCCCTTCATTTCGGTACATACACATTTTTCCTTACTCAGCGTCATGATTTTCCGTCGCCTCATAGCTGACATCCGACAGTAACACCTCCAGATTCAACATCGTCACAAATCCGCTGCCGTCCAGGTTGTGTGTCACCTTGCTGATTAGCCAGGGCTGCGCGTCGATCACGGATTTAAAGCCCGACACCGCCACCGGCGTCTCAGGGAATAAATCCGCCCGTCCGCGAGCCAGGGAGATCGAGAACTCGGCGACACCGCGCTGGAGTTTGTCCCACTTCGCCTGGGCTGCGCGCATGGCGGCCTTTTGCGTGGCGTAGACCGTCGTCAGTGCAAACACGTTTTCATCACTACCCGCCAGATATTCCCCTTCTTTCGCCTCCGGCGTTTTCTGTGCCTTCGCGGTGGTCTTTTTGGCTGCCGGATGTTGCAGGGCGCGCAAATGCTGTTCTTTTTTCTTCCGCTGCACCTTCACCTTTTTCGGTTTCGGGTCTTTGGTGTGCAGCCAGGTGGCTGACACGCCGGTATAGGCATCACGGTCAGCAAGAGTAAACGTGTGCCCGTCGCCGTCGCTGCGGGTCAGCGTCGTTTTCGGTATCGGCTTGCCGCTGGCGGTCACGGCAGCGCCGGGTTTGATAAACAGCAGCTTTCCAGCCTTGATGGCGACAACCCCGCCGTTCAGCTCGGCCAGACGGGTAATGAATGCGGCATCGTTTTCCTGCGTCTGGTCGATATGCGATACCTTCACCCCTTTAAACGCATCCGCGACAGCAGGCTGGAGGTTGTTGCGCGCCGCCACGGTGGAGACAATCGCCTCCAGCGTCGTGTCGTGATAGGAGTGATCGCGGCGGGAATTCAGGCTGCCGCGATAGTCCGCACTGCGGGCGCGCAGCGTCAGCGTATCCGGCGCACCGCGATGCTCCACCTCATCCACGGTGAATTCTCCCTTATGGATAAGCGCCTGCCCCTTCCACCCCAGAAAAATGCTCAGCACCGCGCCGCGCGGGGGCATCTGCATCAGGCCGTCTGCGTCGTTCAGCGCAATATCAAGCTGGTCAGCCTCAAAGCCGCGGTTGTCGGTCAGCGACAGCGAAATCAGCCGCCTGCTGATATCGGCGGTGATATCTGAACCGGCAAGTTGAACCCTGTAGTCCGGCGCAATCTGCGCGCCGTTAGCCGGTGGCTGCAACCTGTTCAACATCGACACGCTGAAACAGGAGAACAGCGCGGAGGATTTCCGCAACCTGTTCATGTGTGAGTTTGTAGACGACCAGACTTCGGTATTCCCGTTCGCCGAACTACAGCGCTGCATGGTGGAAAGTGCGGAGGAATGGCAGGATTTCAGCCCGTTCGCCGTGCGTCCGTTTGGTTATCGCGCCGTCTGGATTGGTTACGACCCGTCGCACACCGGCGACAGCGCAGGTTGCGCGGTGGTGGCTCCGCCGCTGGTGGACGGCGGCAAATTCCGCGTACTGGAACGCCATCAATGGAAGGGTATGGATTTTGCCGCCCAGGCGAAAAGTATTGAAGAACTCACAAAACGCTACTGCGTGGAATATATCGGCGTGGATGCCACCGGCATCGGCCAGGGTGTTTTCCAGCTTGTCCGGCAGTTCTTCCCCGCCGCGATGGAAATCAGGTATAGCCCCGAAACCAAAACGAAAATGGTACTGAAAGCCAAAGACACCATCACGTCCGGACGCCTGGAATATGACACCAACCATAAAGACATCACCTCGTCATTCATGGCGATCCGCAAAACCATGACCGCCAGCGGCAGCCGTTCCACCTACGAAGCCAGTCGCAGTGAGGAAGCCAGCCACGCCGATGTCGCCTGGGCAATCATGCACGCACTGCTTAACGAACCCCTGACCGCCGCGAACGGCGGCCAAAGCCCTAACATCCTGGAGTTTTATTAATTATGAGTAAGCGCAAATTCCGCAAGGCGGCACAAACAGCAGTGACAGCAACGGCGCAGCAGACCAGCGGCGCGGAGGCGTTCAGCTTTGGCGACCCGACGCCGGTATTAGACCGCCGTGAAATCCTGGATTACATCGAATGCACGGGTAACGGCCAGTGGTACGAGCCGCCGGTCAGCTTTGACGGACTGGCTCGCACGCTGCGGGCGGCGGTTCATCACAGTTCGTCGTTGTACGTTAAGCGTAATATTCTGGCCTCGACCTATGTCCCGCATCCGCTGTTATCACAGCAGGAATTCAGCCGCTTTGCCCTGGATTATCTGGTATTCGGGAATGCGTTTTTAGAAGTGATCCGCAACCAGCTCGGCGACGCCGTGGTGATGAAAACCGTGCCCGCCAAATATGCGCGGCGCGGAGTCGAGCCGGATACTTACTGGTTTGTGCAGCAGTGGAAGGACGCACACCAGTTTGAAGCCGGTAGCGTGTTTCATCTGATTGAGCCGGACATTAATCAGGAGCTGTACGGCCTGCCGGAATATCTCAGCGCCCTGAATTCTGCCTGGCTGAATGAGGCAGCGACGCTGTTCCGTCGCAAGTATTACCAGAACGGCGCGCACGCCGGATACATCCTCTACATGACCGACGCGGCACAAAGCAGCTCCGACATCGAGCAGATGCGTAAAGCCATGCGGGACACGAAAGGGCTGGGCAACTTCCGCAACCTGTTCATGTACGCGCCAAACGGCAAACCGGACGGGATCAAGATTCTGCCGTTAAGTGAAGTCGCAACCAAAGACGATTTTTTTAATATCAAGAAAGCCAGCCAGAACGATTTGCTTTGCGCGCACCGCGTTCCGCCTCAGATGATGGGCATTATTCCGGAGAACAACGGGGGGTTTGGTGATTCAGTGAAAGCCTCGCAGGTGTTTGTCCGGAATGAACTGACACCTTTGCAGGAAAGATTTAAAGAGTTGAATGCGTGGCTTGGTGAAGAGGTGATCACGTTTATTTCTTATGAACTAATGCCGGATTAGGGCTGTTAAATCCCGTAATACGGGGGGCAAATTATCTATTATTACTGTTCTAGCAGCCCGCTATGAGCGAAAGCAGACATTATGAAAGCTGGCCTAACCAGTGAATATAGCTTTTAATTTAATTCGGGCAAGTAGAGTTACTTCTCAGGCTCATCGCATCTGGTGAATACTCCAGATGCGATGAGAGAGGCGGGGGAATCAATCACAGATACTCGCGAAATAATCTTATCAATCCTGTTACACAGTATGTAATCTTATAGGAAGAGAAATGTTTTCAATTTTCTTGAAAAGATTCTTTATGCGTTTAATTTAAACAGTAATCTACTTGCATTTGATAATTAAAAAAGAGATTTGCTAATGCAGATTTCATCAACCCGTATAATATCTGATATATTAAATCCTGACATATCTTCATGGAAGTCGTGACTTTTCATATATTCCTCATTTAAAAGCTTAACATCGCATCCATCAGGTAATGTTACGACAGCTATAACTTGATTTGATTGTTCATTTCCGCCTACATATACATCATTAACATATATACCAAACTTGGGTAAACTGACCATGTGCTTTGGCCAGTAGTTTATGAAGTAATTATCAGCACTTGTTTTATCTTTCAATGTGTAAATTCTTAATTGTTTCATATCATCATGCCTCACTTTAACCACCGGGGAATTTCATAATAAACGTAAAGCATGGCGTTTGAAAATTTTATGCAAAAAACCACATTTAAGAGTTATTCACAATTTACTGTGGCAAGTTTTCGGTACCCTTACAAACGAGGCATGACCTGCCACTCATTGAGTAATGCATCAGTGATATCAGCAATGTGAGGGGATTGTAAGGAACTACCTTCACTAGTATGTGATCTTTACTGAAAGCTTCGAGATTTTATTGCATAATAAAATCAATGTCCGCTTTGACACAAAGGCCAGGCCGAAGCGTAAGACGGCCGCTATGAGTCACCCGGAGAACGTTTTAACATCGGTTGAACTCACAGCGAATAGATGACCTAACATTGTGGAATGTCAATTTACCGTAGAGCAGGTCACTGGTTTCGCCGGAAGAGGGAGAGGATATACATTACTGATACGGTCTCGGACCGTACGGCCGATAACCACGGAAACTGCTATTTACCTCTCATGTCACAATGCGATGGCTGGAGTATGCTCAATACTATGCAAAGCGTTCACGCCGGATAAATATAATGGCAGGGGAATACTTCAACAATGCCACTACAAATACTGAAAATTATCCACCACAGGCTCGGTATCTACACGCTTTCAATAGTGTTAACATTCGGCGTCCTGTACTGCACAGGACTAGGGGTTTATTATTACTATATCCATGAAAAGATGGAAAATTATGCTAATTTAATTCTGGCTCGCAGTGACAGTCTGCTCGAGCAGGTGAAACTGATTGACGGACTTCGACAGGAGTTCGCAGTCTATGAGCCATGCAGTGACCAGTATCTGAATGCATTACGAAAACGCCTCTGGCCTTACCCCCTGATCAAGGATATCGCCTATGTCCATGATGAGAAAATTATCTGTTCGGCCCTCTGGGGAAAACTGAATTCACCTATTTCTTTAAACATGTTCAGAAAGAAGGTTAATCGGGGGAGCTATACTTGGGTATTTGATGCCCTGATAGAAGAGAACATTACCGCAGATGTTCTTTACACCAATAACTTCGCCATAACGGTCTCTCCTTTTGCCTTCCAGCGTTTCTGGGAGGAAGCCAATAAAATGGATTTCGATGCCGTCATAGGTGATTTTAAACATGACAATCATTTTTTCATGATTGGAAAAAAAACGCAATTACTGGAGTCGATAGAGCATAATAAATCTCATTCTTTGTTGTACTTTACTGAGCATGCCTGCAACAGTATGAATGAGATCTGTGTTATTACAGGAACCTCATTCTCTCTCTTCTTTAAAAATAACATTTATATTCTGGTTTTTTTATTTAGTATATCCTTTATTATCGGTTTTTTGATTGGCACCCTGTATATTAACAATTTATTACATAAAAAGTCATTACTTTCTCGTCTGGAAAATGCAATTCTAAATCGGGAGTTACATTTCGTCTATCAACCTATATACAAAGTTAAAGACAGGAATATACTAGGGGTAGAGGCTCTTTTACGCTGGACGGATGCTCAAATAGGATATATCAGTCCTGATGTATTTATTCCTCTAGCGGAAAGAAATGGCTTAATAAACAAGATTAGTCTGTATGTGGTTGAGCATGCCATCAGGGAATGTGCGCCAATATTGCTGAACAACGATATCACTTTAAGCATCAATGTTAGTTGTGCTGATATCTGTTCTGATGAATTCCGTGAAAAATTACTGAGCACTTTAAGAAAAGAAAACATTGCGGGCGATTCTATTATTCTTGAAATTACAGAGAGACAAAGTTCCGGAACAGATGATATCAAGCGTTCTATGGATTTTTTTAAGGGCACCGGTATCAGGTTTGCACTTGACGATTTCGGAACCGGTTATTCAAATCTGAACTGGCTTTCATTACTCGATGTGGATGAAATTAAAATAGATAAATCATTAACTGACTCGATAGGGACTGAATCCATTAACAAACACATTCTTCCTGGTTTGATAGAAATGTTTAAAAACATTCCTAAAATAGTGGTCTTTGAAGGAGTGGAAACTGAAATGCAGTATCAGTTCCTTAAGGAAAATGTACCTGAGTGCTGTGCTCAGGGATGGTATTTCGCAAAAGCCGTTCCTTTAAGCGAACTCAGTGCCGTCCTCTCGGGTTAAAGGGTGATCATACGTTAACCACAGTACTTGAAGATCATTGACTGCACTGTCAGCGCCAATGATATAAGACTTCAATTCGCTATTTAGATTGTCCGCTCCACCCGGCATGTTGTTTCCTGTGGGTTCTCATACCTGAAAGTAAACCCACATGATGAGCAGAGAGGACCATTAAATGATAAAGCAAATGCGTCGTCAGGGCGCTTACACTGTTGATATTGCCATCCCGATTGGTTGTCGCTACATGCCAATATGCGCGGCGCTCTTTATGTCCAGAATGTATCTGTCTGGAACCGCATCTGTGTGTCGATTTGGTATCCTGAACCTTGGCGCGCGCAATGTTACCCGCCTGCCCGCGTCATACCTGACTGACTGATTTTAATGCATGACAGAAAACGTTTAAAGCAGAGTCAGCGGGCGGTGCAGGCCTTTTGACCCGTTTTAAAAACATGCGGAATCATGCAAGTAGTCCATGCAGAGTGTCTTGGCAAGGTAAGTAATCAAGAATGGAGTAAATGTTAACATTGAATGTGTTAAAAATAAGTATTTTTCAATAATTCATAGTTGTTGTTATATTTAATTCTGATTCTTATACGAAAAATATATTTTTGACAATAACACCTATTTTGTTACAAGGTCTAATTATTTTAACTTAGACCCTGTTTGTTGTTAGTGAGGGTCATGCCGATAAAAAATTGAATACAGGTTGTAAGTTGGTTTTGAGAGTCGATGAGTGATGCAAGTTTGACATTAATAGTGTGCACGTAGTATCAGTATTGCTGAACTTACTTCCAAATTTTGGGTTTATTCTAATTACACTATCTTTAAGGTAGCGTTGTAAGGCGACTTTCAACATTTTACCAGGGAAGTCAGCGAGGATATTACCTGATGAAATATACTGTGTCTCATAATATTCCTTCGCAAGTTGCTCATTATATCCATTTTGATACAAATTATGTATTAGCTCTTCTATCTTATCTGGGCACACCTTCCAAGAATCATTCATGCAAATGAACGTATCACTCCAACCCGGAGATGGTAGACCTTGCATATTAAGTTCAGCAACAACAACTCTTTGATAATAATGAATTGCGTAAAATAGTCTCAATAATAAAGGTGTGCTGTATTCAATGAAAGCATGAAGGTCGACTATTTCTAGTGCGTCATTTTTTTTCATTTTAAGACTCATTGCAATAACGGATTTAATCACATCTTCACAAAAGTAAAAGTTTTCAATGGAGTATCTTTCTAAAAAAACAAGCCGTTCTGATTCAATATCAATGAGGTCAAAATCCCTATCCACAATAACAATGCAATTCACCAATTCCTGGTTATCTTCAAGGAATTTTTTAATTCTAGGTTTGCCGCCTGAATAGATTACGTCAAACTCAATACCTTCAATTGCTGAACTGACTAAACTCTCATATATAGGAACATCATCTTTTCCCTCCACGATAATAAATTTTATCCTCCTCTGCATGTCAACCCTACGCAAATTTTCTTCGATATCATAAACAGGAATGGTTGGCATTAGCGACAATCCTCCAGGTTGATAAGATTAGCTCCCTTGGTGAAAATGGATGGTGAATGAGTGGCTACAATGATCTGTGATAGAGGTGATAGTTTTTTTATAGAGCCTAATATCTTTCTTTGCCAGTCTAAATGAAGTGAAAGTTCTGGTTCGTCGGCTACAAACACGGCACCGTTAGCTTTTGATAACGTGGCTCGGCCTAAAATTGTTATAATATGTTTTTCACCTGATGATAGATCCTGTAATCGTATTGGCCTATTTTTTGCCTTCAGTCTGAATTCTCCATCCTCATTTAAATTGAATTTTTTTGAAGGGGAAAAATACATGTTTACTTCATTTTCATAATCCGTAAACATTTTCCATATTTCGTTTTTCTGGATCTGCATTACTTCGACATCCTCCACTATTGATAAAAATCTATCATATATGTTTGTTATAGAGAACAATGTCATATAGGTGTTATTAAATTTCTCATGGGCCTTTCGACTTGCCTCGTTGTCCTGAAACGATTTATTTTCTTTTCGAGAGGCTTCAGTGATTCTGTTTAATTCTTTCCACTCATCTCTACACTTAGAACCAAGTTCACTCCATAATTGAAAGTGTTCCATAACTTTTTCTTCAGGTACGTCAATTTTTGCATCTTTTAATTTTTTAAAATAGCTACTCGCATCTAATGTGTTATCAGGACTTGACATTACCTTTGATACTGACTGAAGTGCCTTTTTGGATTGAGTTAAGAGTTTCTGATCTATCATGACCTTTTCTATTATTTTTGATTTTAGAGTCTCTAAGGAAGCAGTTATTTCCTTTCTTCTTACATTAACCTCCTCAGTAAATTGAGATTGAATTGAAGATATCACGCGATAACTTGGATCTATGATTTCAGATATTTGCTTTTGGTTTATTCTTCTCTTTCTTAAAGCCATTTGTAAGAATTCATCATGACCATTTTCACTGAAGATTTCACTATCATGCATGCGCAGAAGGGGCACGTGCGTCAGGGTTATCTCAGACTCAATGTTATTCTTAAATATTTCCAATTGAGTTACGAATTCAGTATCAGTATCTTCGAGAGATTGTGAACCACTTAATGGGCCAAAAGGTATTATAATTGGTTCTGGGTTGTTAGAAGTACTCAAAGTAAAAAATCCAGGTGTAAATTTCCCTTCAATGATGCTATGAGGTGTTTTTACAACTTGCATGAATTTTCTTTGTCTTACTTGCCCCGTCTTTGCTAAATATAAAATAACTTTCTCAAATGGTATTGATCTAAGTTTATTTAAATCACAGTTTAAACAACTTACTATGAGGTTAATAATAGAGGTTTTACCAGTGCCATTGTTGCCATATATACAGTTTGCACCTTCAATAAAATCAATAGTGTAGTTATTTCCGTTTTGAAAAAGTCCATCAATAGTAACTCTGCGTAAATAATTTTCCATTTTAAGTCCTATAGTTTTTATAGTTGATAAGCATGTGATTTTTCAAACTATTGTTAATGCATTAATATTTATTGTGTTTTTCATATTGTATAGTATATTTTTACGGTACAAAGCAACTAAATTTTCAAAAAAACTATGGAATGATCACTCTCAACAAGTTTATGGCTGATATGTAAGCAGTCTAGGTTAATTTCATAGACTTTGATAATCCCCCTAATTCTGCAAAAAATTATAGAATGTCTTACCCATCACTCCCAATTTTCACAGAATAATTTATTTAAGTATCTTCATTCTCTTATGACCTCATGACCTCGATCTAAGGGCATGGTTGTTAATTCGGTTATCGCTAGTTTACGGCAGTCTGGCGCTATCAAACAGTCAGTACGACTACTAAGAGTTCCGAATATACTTTGCATCTCTTCCCCCAACCCACAGTTATTGACAGGACTCCGAGGCGCGCCGGAGGCGCTTTTTGCGGTCAAAACCTCAGAATCAACGGCAGAAGCAACGATGCGCCATTCAGTGGTGCGCGTTTCATATACATGTGATTCGCCGAGGTGGGGCGCGAAAATGCCCACAACTTTTTTCACTTCTTCATCGTAGGCGTTCAGCTCATTGGCAACGCGACGTGCTACGCGCACCGTCTGATCGTCACGCGGTACATTAGCGCCGCCCTGGGCAGTCATGTACGCCATAAAGTCACCGGCATCAGCAGCAGCACGAACGGCTTCCACTTCTTCGTCAAAGGTTTCAGTCAAACTGATGGAACGGATGCGGCGGCACTCACGGTATGAACCCATAGTAGGCAGGCCGATGGGATGGAATTGAGGGATACGCCATGTTGCAGCCCAGGCAGTAACAGCAGCAGCGGAATCCGTCAGAAGCTCGCCGGTCTCGTGGTCGCGTTCGCCTTCCAGTGCGTAACCGTCGATATTCTTCGCGATGTATTTAGCGATGTAGCCAGCAGCACCGCCTCGGTTCAGGTGCTTACAGTCAAAGCGGTTCTTTGCTGCGCCGCGCTCGTCACCGTCTTCTTTCATGGCGTATTTGCGCATGATATCGATCACCGACTTACGCATGGCAGGCTTGGTGAATAACATCATGTGCCAGTGCGGAGTCGCGTCGTGGTGAGGCTCTACTACACGCATACCATAAACGGACAGGCCACTGTCTTTGAACGCGGTGCGCATTTTGCTCCAGATCCCGCAAAGATAACGCTGTGCATCTTTAGGCGTATAGGCCTCTTTGTCCCAGGAGTGATTTCGCTGAACGCGCTTGTTGTCACCTTTACCAACCATGCGGGTCGGGTGAAATTTAGAAGGGGTGGTGATGGTCAGAAACATCCCGACGTCACCATTCGCGGCAGCATATTTTTCGGTGCCGGCGATAGTGCTCATCAGCTCCATGCGGCGGATTTCAGGGTTTGAAATACTCGCCATGACTTTATCGATCAAACTGATACGCTCGCCGGTTTCGACATTCTCCAGGTCGCGGCTTTTTAGATAGTCCAGATTCGACAGTCGGCGGGAACGAACTTCACGGATAGCCTGCTTACTAGCATAGGGAGACGCGTCACGGTTAACCTTGCCGATTGCGATCAGCAATGACTCACGCCAGCGGGTACGCTGGCCTTTCAACTGACTTAACCACCAATCGGGATTTACCAGCCGAGACATGCCAGCGATGGCAGACGTTGCATCAAGCTTGCCTTTAGTGAATTTTGTCCAATACATAGGGCTGACGTTGAAGGCACGAGACATTCCTGCAATATCACGATACAGAGCGCACTGCGTATCAGACTGAAGAAGTACTGCGTAATCTCCACCATTTTCAGCCAACAGCTGATCGCAACGGTCTTCATAAATACTCTTCAACTGTCCGGCAATGCTATGTGTGAAACGACGCAGTGGCTTGTCGCTCATGCCTGGTAACTGGTGATAAACATCGGCCTCTGAGATGAATTTCATGGTGGCATTGATATTCATTGCATGGGCTTTATTAACTGCATCGACACGCGGCAGGATGCTGCGTCCAAGGGTATAAACCAGATATTTATTGGCTGCGTGAATGCCCTGAGTTTTGAGCAGGTACTTATGGCGGCCAGTGAAAATTTCTTGCAGGTCTTTAGAGAGATTTTTTACTTTGATTAAAACCGCTTGCCCCTGATCGTATTCATCACGAGTAAGCGGTCTCGGCCTTTCTTGGGGGACGATTGGGGCTAGGGGTTTATTCCAGGGGAACGCCCAAACATCGGGCGTTTCAGTCTGAGAAGTAAAGCGATTGTTCTGCATTACAAACCGTCTTTGATATCAATGATCAGATAGCCAGCATTGATGCCAGCCAGAATGAGCAATGCCATCGAGAACAAAATCATTTACTCTCTCGGTAATGCTTAGCGTTTAGCTCACTGATTTCCTTGCAATAGACACACAGATCAACGCCAGGCAGAGCTGCGCGGCGTTCTTCAGGAATAGGGCGGTCACAGTCGAGGCAATACATGGAGGAAGCGCCCGTAGTGCTTATGCGGGCAGCTTGAATTTGTGACTCTAAGATCAGGTCCGCTCGTTCTTGGGCAGCATCAATAACATCAGCCATTAATGAAATTCTCCCGCTTCGTTTTGGATGCGGGTAGCCTCAACGCGTAAAGCTTCGGCGGCTTCAGTGCCGGTCATTGCCTGCTTGATGATGAAACATGCGATAGCCTCAAGACGTGCAGCGAATACGGCTGCACGATTTAAACGTTCGTCAGAACGAGCTTCATTTATGATTTCTTCCATTATCCAATCCTGTTTTTAGGCAAAAGAATGCCCGGCGGGTTGAACGCCAATTAAATTTCAGATGTATTAATGTTCTATGTTGAGAACTGAGTCGGTTTCACTAATAAAGGCCGGAAGCGCGTTACCAAACTCAATGAGTGAGTTAAGTGCTTCAATGACCTTTATTCTTTCACTGTGCGCCAATTCAAAGAAACGCATATTGATATGACGACTTTTTAATCCAGCATGGAAGCAGATCAATTTGCGCATGGTCGGCGTACTTTCATCAAACGTTTCCTGCGCAATATTTTTCTGGCTGGTCAGCATTTTTCGGATCCCGATAATATGCTGAAAACATGCCTCTCTTTTTTCCTTCGGGATACTTTCCGAATAGCTCAATGTTTGCGATTGCATAGACACCTCAACCAAAGAAGCGTTTGTAGAAGGGCTTCCGGATCGAACCGGTTGAATACATTTGCGGTTTAGCTGGATTCCAGCGTTTGCCACCTGGTAGCTCAATCCAGCCATGTCCAAAACTGCGGGAAGGGCTTTGTCTTTTCAGCAGTGGTGCAACTGAGATACTCATCTTCACCTGTCCTATGTTGGCTCGAGTGCCTGAAATGGAAACATGCACTCTTTCACCATGATTCATATGGTAAAGTTGTTCAGCCTGATTACCTTTCGCGAGATGACTCAGGTTTAAACACATTACAAAAGGAGACATTTATGAGTAGAGAAGCCAAGGTTCGCGCTCAACTGACAGATTTAGTAAAACTGTTAAAATCCATCGAAACCCCCGATGGGGCGAGTGCTTTAGGATCTGAACTCAAAGGTCTTGTGAATGAAATTGATCATCTAATTGATCAAAAATTCCCAATAGAACCGCATTTAAAAAGCTTTATCGAGCGTATCTAATAGCTTCCATAGGCCGGTCTAGACTGGCCTTATCTTCCTCAGATAAGGCAAAAATAAACATTGCAGGAATCGTGTCTGCTACTTCGGGGTGAGATCTGCGGCAATTCTTAACGGCATATGCAATTGTGCTCATTACTGCTGTGACACTTAAATGAACTGAAATCTCCAGTCCCGAATCTAAGGTGATAAGAGCACCTTCGCCATTTCGTTGAATAGATATAATTGAAGTTAAAAGGACGAATGTCCTTCCTTTATTTACATCTTGAAAATCTAAAAAAAGTAAACTGTCCTGAATTGTGGAACCAATATTTTTAGCCATGCTTTCCTCCAACTTAAATATCAATCTAACGAAGTATTACTTCGGCTCGCCCAAGCCAAGCCACATTAGCCAGCCGTCGCGAATCTCTTTTGGACGCTTTTCAAACGCCAACTTCATACCTGCGTTCCAGGCAGGGAGATAAACCCAGTTTTCCGCACGTGCTGTAGGATTTTCAGGGTTACGCATTTCGACAATTGGGAGCTTGCCAGCTTCAATCATCCCTTTTACTGCTGCGGGCGTTTTACCAATTGCCTTAGCAAATTCCGAATACGGCAGGACATCCGACACACTTACGATTTGTTTGCCCATCTGCTAATCTCTCCGATAGTGTAATTAATTGCCTATAACTGCTTTTAATTGCCAATGGTGGCAAATTTCTGCCTTACAATGGTCACATTATTTGACGATGGTATAATTATGTCAATAGAGGTATCGGAGAAAATCAAGCTCATCCGTGAGTCGGAGAGGCTTACTCGTAAGGATTTCAGTGAGTTAACTGGAATTAAATATGCGACACTTTCGAGCTATGAAAATGGAACGAAAGGCATGAGCTTAGAAATGACGATGAAACTTCTGAATCAACCTAAGTTCACAAAATACACAATGTGGTTCATGACTGATCAAATTTCCCCTGAAGCCGGACAGATCGCGCCGGTTCTCGCACACTTTGGGCAGGACGAAACAACGTCGTCCCACTCCGACAAAAAGACTGGTTAACGCTACATTTCGACTTTTTACGTTTTATAGAATCACAGAGTCTTTGCAGTACCCACGATTCCGGAGGGCTTCAATATGTCGATTAAGAAGCTCGATGATGGTCGTTATGAAGTGGACATCAGACCGCAGGGGCGCAACGGAAAGCGCTTCCGGCGTAGGTTCGACAAGAAACATGAAGCAGCCGCCTACGAAAAATATGTAGCGGTTAATTATCACGACAAAGAATGGCTATCTAAACCGGCAGACAAGCGGCCGTTATCCGAGCTGATAGAACTGTGGTGGCTCTATCACGGGCAGAACGTGAAACACGGCAAGCTCGATAAAGCCAAACTGGAATTCATCTGCAACCTGATGGATGACCCTTGTTCTTTCCAAATTGATAGCCTGGCTATTACAAAATTTAAGTCTTTGAGATTGGCGAAGGGCGTTAAGGCAACGACGGTAAACCGCAATTTGATGTTGCTGAGTGGTCTGTTTACTTACCTGAACGAAGCAGGTTTATTCCACGCTGAAAATCCGTTGCATGGCGTAACGTTGCTAAAAGGGCAGCTATCATCCATGACTTTTATGTCTGCTGATGAAATTGAGGAGTTGCTGTCTGTTTTGGAAGGGGACAATAAGAGGATTGCGATCCTGAGCCTGAGTACAGGAGGCCGCTGGGGAGAAATAAGCAGTTTGAAGGTTGAGAACGTCATTAATAACCGAGTGACTTTTCTCAATACCAAAAATGGCAAACCCAGAACAGTCCCGATCTCAGATGAGGTATGTAAGGCAGTCAAAAATCAGAAGTCTGGATTACTTTTTCCTGATGCCGATTACTTGACCTTCCGGCTGCTATTGAAATCGGTGAAGCCAGACTTACCGAAAGGGCAATCATTGCATGTGCTGCGACATACGTTTGCCACACATTTCATGATGAACGGCGGGAACATAATCACCCTGCAAAGAATTCTCGGACACGCGAATATCAACCAGACAATGGTCTATGCTCACTTCGCTCCGGACTTCCTGCAGGACGCAATTTCCTTTAATCCACTGAGGGGAAAAGCGGGGCTGGAGTGTCCACATAGTGTCCACACCTAAGCATCTTTGTAGGTCTTACAGCTGCTTACAGTATTTATAACTCATTGATTTATAGTGTTCGCGTTGTAAGTGCAGGAAAAATAAATGGTAAAAAAGGCACATTTTTGTGCCTTTTGTTTTTTGAATTTCTGTAGAGTAGAGCGGCTTGTTATTGCGGGTCGCCGTTCAGCAAGGCGGAGACGCCCTGACGGTAGCGCTGTTCCAGTGTTTCGCGGCTGGTGGCATCAACTTCTAGGTTGCGCAGACGTCCGTCCAGAATGCCGTAAACCCAGCCGTGCAGCGTGACTTTCTGGCCGCGTTTCCAGGCCGATTGCATCACGGTGGAGTGGCCGAGGTTGTAAACTTGCTCAACCACGTTCAGTTCACATAACTTATCGAGGCGCTTCTCTGGCGACAGTTCGCCCAGCAGGGAACTGTGTTTGTACCAGATGTCCCGGATATGCAACAACCAGTTATTAATCAAACCCAGTTCAGGGTTTTCAACCGCCGACTGCACACCGCCACAGCCGTAGTGACCGCAGATAATCACGTGTTCGACTTCCAGCACGTCGATAGCATATTGCACAACGGACAGGCAGTTAAGGTCGGTGTGGATGACCAGGTTGGCAACGTTACGGTGAACGAACAGTTCGCCTGGCTCAAGCCCTGTCAGGCGCTCGGCGGGAACACGGCTGTCAGAACAGCCAATCCACAGAAAGCGGGGTTTTTGAGATTGGGAAAGCCGCTCAAAGAAACCAGGATCTTCATCAATCATGGTTTTGGACCAGGCTGCGTTATTGCTGATGAGTCTTTCTATGTCATTCATTGATGTTAATAGCCTGTGTTACGAGCTGACTGCGATGGAGTAATATAGGGCAATGCCCCGACTTTTCAAACTGATTCGGCATCTCCGTTTACTCATTCTTACAACAGGGTTTTCACAAGAAGGTACGCTCCCTTTATGAATTATGCATTGGAACTGGAAAAGTTAACCAAAACTTACGCCGGTGGTGTACAGGCTTTGCGTGGAATCGATCTGCGCGTCGAAGCTGGCGATTTTTATGCCCTGCTTGGGCCAAACGGTGCGGGTAAATCCACCACCATTGGCATCATCAGTTCACTGGTCAACAAAACCGCCGGCAAAGTGCAGGTGTTTGGCTATGACATCGATAAAGATATCGTCAACGCTAAACGTCAGCTCGGGCTGGTGCCGCAGGAATTTAACTTCAACCCGTTTGAAACCGTCATGCAGGTGGTGGTTAATCAGGCCGGTTATTACGGCGTGCCACGTCCGCTGGCATTGCAACGTGCTGAAAAATATCTGACGCAGTTGGATCTCTGGGGCAAACGCAACGAGCGTTCGCGCATGCTGTCCGGCGGGATGAAGCGTCGTCTGATGATCGCCCGTGCGCTGATGCACGAGCCAAAATTGCTGATCCTCGATGAGCCAACGGCGGGTGTGGATATCGAATTACGTCGCTCAATGTGGGGTTTCCTGAAAGAGCTGAACGCACAGGGCACGACCATCATTCTGACCACGCACTATCTGGAAGAAGCGGAAATGCTGTGCCGTAACATCGGTATTATTCAGGGCGGTCAGTTGGTGGAAAACACCAGCATGAAGGAACTGCTCTCGAAGCTTAAATCTGAAACTTTCATTCTGGATTTAGGCGCGAAAAGTCCGCTGCCGGTGCTGGAAGGTTATCGCAGTAAGCTGACGGATACGTCAACGCTGGAAGTGGAAGTCATGCGCGAGCAGGGACTGAATTCCCTGTTCAGCCAGCTGAGCAAGCAGGGCGTGCAGGTATTGAGTATGCGTAACAAGGCGAACCGTCTGGAAGAGCTGTTTGTCACGCTGGTGAACGGCAGCGAGGAAAAGAAATAATGTCGCAATTGTATTGGGTGGCACTCAAAAGTATCTGGCTGAAAGAGATCAACCGGTTTGGTCGCATCTGGATCCAAACGCTGGTTCCGCCGGTCATCACCATGACCTTATATTTCATCATCTTTGGTAATCTGATCGGCGCACAGATTGGCAACATGCACGGTTTCACCTACATGCAGTTTATCGTGCCGGGGCTTATCATGATGGCGGTGATCACTAACTCCTACGCCAACGTGGCCTCGTCGTTCTTCAGCGCCAAATTCCAGCGCAATATTGAAGAACTGCTGGTGGCTCCGGTGCCGACGCATGTCGTTATTGCCGGTTATGTCGGCGGCGGCGTGGCGCGCGGGATCTGCGTGGGGATCCTGGTCACGGCGATCTCGTTGTTCTTCGTGCCGCTGGTGATCCATTCCTGGTGGATCATTGCGCTGACACTGTTACTGACCGCGATCCTGTTTTCTCTGGGCGGTCTGCTGAACGCCGTGTTTGCAACAACGTTTGATGACATCAGCCTGATCCCGACATTTGTGCTGACCCCGCTGACCTATCTGGGTGGCGTGTTTTACTCGCTTTCCCTGTTGCCGCCAATCTGGCAGGCGATCTCTAAGCTGAACCCGATCGTCTACATGATCAGCGGTTTCCGTTACGGTTTCCTGGGGATTTCTGACGTGCCGCTGGTGTTTACCATGAGCGTGCTGGTGGCATTTATCGCGGTGTTTTATTGGCTGGCGTGGTACTTGATCGAGCGCGGGCGTGGTCTGAGAAGTTGATTTTTTTGTGCTCCCTCCCCTGCGAAGGGGAGGGCTGGGGTGGGGTATCAAGGTCAAAAACTAAATTCGAAGTGTGCTTTAACTCATTGCTTTGTATTTAAAACCCCCTCCCATCCTTCCCCTTCGCAGGGGAAGGCGTTTTATCAAGCCACCTGAACCGGCACGGCTTTGGCGGTGCGTTTCAGTTGGTTTTCACCTTCGAAATAGGCCACTTTCGGTTTGTGCTGGCGGGCTTGTTCATCTGACATCTGCACGTAAGAACAGATGATCAGCAGATCGCCGACACAGGCACAACGCGCTGCCGCGCCGTTGACTGAAATAATACGCGAACCGCGTTCTGCCGCGATGGCGTATGTCGAGAAACGCTGACCGTTATCAACGTTATAAATATCAATTGCTTCGTATTCCAGAATGCCTGAGGCATCGAGAAAGTCCTGATCGATGGCGCAGGAGCCTTCGTAATGCAAATCTGCCTGAGTTACGTGAACCCGGTGCAGTTTGCCTTGCAGCATTGTACGTACCATTGCGTGTGACCCTTCGTGCGTAAATAGTCTGGGAACCCGCCGGGCTGACATAGCCAAATACTGATGTTTTCCGGCGGCCAACATAGTTGCCGATTTGACCTGCGCTGTCTACTGCGTCAGATCAACCTCCTGATTATCAATCAGTCTGGCTTTACCCAGCCAGGCCGCCATCAGGATCACCGCAGATGTGCTGTCGACGGACAACTCCTGCAAGGTTTTCGCATCACGGATAAACAGTTCGTCCGGCGTGAAACCCGCTTCGCGAAGTTGCTGCGCGGTTTCCTGCAACATTTCATCGACATGGCGCTCGCCCTGGCTCAGCCGTTCAGCCAGCGCATTCATGATTTTGTTAAGCTGGGGTGCGAGTTTACGTTCCTCGGCAGTCAGATAGCCGTTGCGTGAACTCAGTGCCAGACCGTCTTTAGCGCGCACAATTGGCACGCCCACTATCTCAATATCGTAGCCCATGTCTTCCACCATGGTGCGCAGCAGCGCCAGTTGCTGGAAGTCTTTTTGCCCGAAACAGGCCACCTGCGGCTGCACCAGATTGAACAGTTTGCTGACGATGGTGGAGACGCCACGGAAATGTCCCGGACGGCTCGCACCTTCCAGAATGGTGGAAATCACTGGCACATCAACCTGTGTTTGGATCGCCAGACCTTTCGGATAGACTTCTGCCGGTGACGGTGCAAAAACCAGATCCACGCCGCGTTTGTTCAGCTTCTCGCAGTCTTCCTGCAAGGTGCGCGGATAACGCTCGAGGTCATCCGGGCGCTCGAACTGCATCGGGTTGACGAAAATACTCACCACGACCACATCGCCGCGGGCTTTGGCTTCTTCCACCAGCGTCATATGGCCTTCGTGCAGATTGCCCATGGTCGGCACCAGCGCGATACGTTTGTTATTCTTACGAAAATCCCGGATTTCGCGACGCAGCAGCGCCACGTTGTCAATTATCAACACCAGCCTTCTCCCGATTATTTAAAGGAATGTTCTTCACCCGGATACACGCCTTGCGCGACCTGATCAACATACAAACGCACCGCGCCACGAATATCGCCTGCTTCGCTGAGGAAGTCTTTGGCGAATTTTGGCGTATGGCCCCCGGTAATGCCGAATGCGTCGTGCATCACCAGAATCTGGCCGTCGGTCACATTGCCTGCGCCGATGCCGATAACCGGAATACTGAGTTCTTCGGTGACGCGGCGTGCCAGATCGACCGGCACACATTCCAGCACCAGCAGTTGCGCACCCGCTTCTTCGAGCATCATCGCATCTTTGATCAGCTGATTGGCGGCCACTTCATCGCGACCCTGAACTTTGTAGCCGCCGAAAATATTCACCGACTGTGGCGTCAGCCCCAGATGGCCACACACCGGCACTGCGCGTTCGGTCAGCATTCTGACCGTATCACACAGCCAGCTTCCGCCTTCGAGTTTGACCATATTGCCACCCGCGCGCATCAGCACGGCGGCGCTTTCAAACGCCTGCTCCGGCGTGGCGTAACTCATGAACGGCAGGTCAGCGAGCAATAACGCGTGAGGTGCGCCGCGACGCACACAACGCGTATGGTAAGCAATCTCTTCTACCGTCACTGGCAGGGTGGAATCCTGACCCTGAACGACCATGCCCAGAGAATCGCCAATCAGCATGACGCTGATCCCTTGTTCCGCAAACAGCTGCGCAAAACTGGCGTCATACGCGGTAATGGTCGCAAATTTATGTTTTTCCTGCTTCCATTGGCGAAGCTGGCTCAGCGTGGTTGGTTTCATGAACACGTTCCTTTGAATAATTCATCGGATGAATACGATGCCAGTATTCTACTGTATGAGCCGAAAGTCAGACAGCTTGTTTGATAACGGGCAGGATGATCTGTGTCTTAAGAAGTGATTAAGAAGCCTCGGCTATAATGGCAAAAACGGAGGGAACCATGCGAATTCTATTGATTGAAGACGACAAGATGATTGGCGACGGCATCAAAGCCGGGCTGGCGAAACTGGGTTTTACGCTCGACTGGTTTACCGACGGGCTGACCGGCAAGGCCGCGCTTGACAGTGCGCCGTACGATGCGGTGATCCTCGATTTAAGCCTGCCGGGTATGGATGGTATGCAGCTTTTGCGTGAATGGCGAAAGGCTGGCCGGGATACGCCAGTGCTTATCCTCACCGCGCGCGATGCGCTGGAGCAGCGCGTCGGCGGGTTGCAGGCCGGTGCCGATGATTATCTGTGTAAGCCGTTTGCGCTGGTGGAAGTCGCAGCACGGTTGCAGGCGCTGATCCGCCGTCGCCACGGCGTGATAACGCCGAAGGTCACCCATGGCGCAGTGGAATTTGATCCCGCAGCCCGCAGTGTGACGCTCAGCGGAGAAGCCGTGACGCTGACCCCGCGTGAAGTGACTGTGCTGGAGTTGTTTCTTCGCAACAAAGGTCGTGTGCTGGCGCGTACGCTTATTCAGGAAAAGCTCTACAGCTGGGAAGATGAGGTCAGCAGTAACGCGGTGGAAGTCCATATTCACCATCTGCGCAGTAAACTTGGCAAAGGCTTTATTCGCACCGTGCATGGCGTGGGGTACACGCTCGGGGATGAGATAAAACCGGGTGAAGGAGGGGAATCGTGAGGCGGCTGAAGAAACTGCAAAAGCTGAACAATCTGAGTCTGCGCCTGCGCCTTATCCTGCTTTTTTCCCTGCTGGCGCTGCTGACCTGGCTGATTGCCAGCGGTGTGGCGTGGCATCAGACCCGCAAACATATCAACGAAGTTTTCGATACCCAGCAGATGCTGTTCGCCAAACGTCTGGCTGCCACCGGCTTAGGCGACCGGCTCAATCTGCAAAAAGACACTGAGCTGCCGGACACTAAAAAAATGGTCCGCAAGGGCTCACGCGGCCATACCGATGACGACGCGCTGACGTTTGCCATCTTCAATCGTCACGGGCAGATGCTGCTCAATGATGGCGAGAACGGCAAACGCATCCGTTTTGACGGTGACACGCAGGGGTTTAACGATGTCGAGCTGAGAGGGGACAGCGATGTCTGGCGTATGGTCTGGCTGACTTCGCCGGACGGACAATATCGCGTCGCGGTCGGGCAGGAACAGGATTACCGCAATGATATGGCCTGGAGCCTGGTGAGTGGCCAGCTGACGCCGTGGCTGGCTTCGTTGCCCATTTTGTTACTGGCGCTGATTGTGATGGTGACGCTTGAACTGCGGCCGCTGCGCCGCGTGGCGGAAGGCTTGCGTCAGCGCTCGCCGGAAGATGCCGCGCCCATCGAGACTCATCAGTTACCCGGTGAGGTGTTGCCGCTGGCAAATGCGCTCAATTCTCTGTTTGACCGCACGAGTGAGATGCTGGTGCGTGAACGGCGGTTTACATCTGATGCCGCTCACGAGCTGCGCAGTCCGCTGGCGGCTTTACGTGTGCAAACCGAAGTCGTACAGCTTTCCGGCGATGACGCTGAAATGCGCGACCATGCGCTGGAAAATCTGACGATCAGTATCGATCGCGCTACGCGGCTGGTGGATCAACTGCTGACACTTTCTCGGCTGGAAAGTTTTTCCACGCCTGAAGAGCTGGAACGTATCGACTGGCCTTCGCTGGTCACTCAAAGTCTGGCGGAACAGGATTACCGCGCGCACGGCAAAGGTATCGAATTACGTTTTGAACAGCAGGGCGTTCCGCCTGAAATGCGTGGTCAGTCGCTGCTGCTTTCGCTGATGGTGCGCAATCTGCTGGATAACGCGATCCGTTATTCTCCGGCCGGAACCTGCGTGACGGTGCGACTGAAACCGTGGGGAATGACGGTTGAAGATCAGGGGCCGGGCATCAGCAATGAACATCTGGCAAGGCTCGGTGAGCGTTTTTACCGGCCACCAGGACAGGAACAAACGGGCAGCGGATTGGGGATTTCGATCGTACAAAGGATCGCGCAGTTACATCATCTGAACGTGGTTTATCAAAATAGAGCAGAAGGTGGGCTGGAAGTGCGGATAAGTCGCTGAGCGACTTACCATTGGGTCAGACCGTTAAGCGGCACGCGGGCGAGCAGAGTTTGCAAGGTTTCGCCGTCAGGGAACACCAGTTCTGGTGCCAGATCGGCCAGCGGATACAGCATGAATTCGCGGTTTTTCATGTCGTAATGCGGCACCGTTAAACGCTCGGTGTTGATCACCTGATCGCCATAAATCAGCATATCAAGATCTAACGTCCGCGGCCCCCAGCGTTCGGCTTTGCGAACGCGTCCCTGATTTTGCTCGATCCCTTGTGTGCAATCGAGCAACTCTTCCGGCGGCAGTAGCGTATCGAGCGCCACCACAGCATTCAGATAATCAGGTTGATCCTGTGGTCCCAGCGGTTTACTGCGGTAAAACGGGGATGCGGCCACAAAGCGGGTGCGCGGCAAATGTGCCAGCGCCTCCAGCGCACAGTTTACCTGGTCAAGCGGACGGGCAAGATTACTGCCCAGAGCCAGGTAAACGCGGATCATTGACCGCCATCCTTGCGCGGCGCCCGTTTACGCGGACGGCGGGTACGTGCACGGCGTGCAGGTACAGCGTCGTCACCCAGCGTACCGAGCATGCTTTTCTGCGATGCCGGTGTCGCTTCCTGGAACTCGCCCCACCACTGCGCCAGACTCTGCAATTCGCGGTGCTGTTCGACTTCAGCGCGCAGTACCAGTAAATCATACGCCGCGCGGAACTTAGGATGCTCCATCAGCTTGTGCGCACGTTTGCCCTGACGACGTGACAGGCGCAGTTGCAGCGCCCAGATATCACGTACCAGCGTGGTAATACGTTTTGGAATGGCCAGCGTACGGCATTGCTCGTCGAGCACATCGTTCATTGCCAGCGCGAAGGCGTCGTAATAGGTCAGACCGCCTTCCTGCGCCAGCTTCTGTGCATGCTCGATCACCGGATACCACAGCATAGCGGCGAACAGGAACGCCGGATTGACGCGCTGATCGTTATGCAGACGGTGGTCGGTATTTTTCAGCACCTGAATCAGAATGTGTTCCATCGGGCTGTCGCCTTGCTCAGTAAACTGGCGGGCAATCAGCGGGAACAACGGCTGGAACAGCTGGTATTCACAAAGCTTTTTATACGTCTCGTAACCGTAACCGGCCTGCAACAGCTTCAGGGATTCTTCGAACAGACGCGCTGGCGGGATTTCCTGTAACAGCGTCGCCAGACGTGGGATCGGTTCGGCCGTTTCCGGGCTGATTTTCATGTCCAGTTTGGCAGCGAAACGTACTGCGCGCAGCATACGCACCGGATCTTCACGATAACGGGTTTCAGGATCACCGATCAGACGGATGATGCCGTTTTCCAGGTCACGCAGACCGCCGGTGTAATCACGTACGGTGAAGTCCGCAACGCCGTAATACAGGCTGTTAATGGTGAAGTCACGGCGCTGGGCGTCGTCTTCAATGGTGCCGAAAATGTTGTCGCGCAGCAGCATGCCGTTCACAGCCTGCTGGGATACGTTTTTATCTTCGGTTTCTTCGTGCTGTTCATGGTGACCGCGGAACGTCGCCACTTCGATGATTTCCGGCCCAAACATCACGTGAGCCAGACGAAAACGACGACCAACCAGACGGCAGTTACGGAACAGCTTGCGTACCTGATCCGGCGTTGCGTTGGTGGTGATGTCGAAATCTTTTGGTTTTTTATCCAGCAGCAAATCACGCACACCGCCGCCGACCAGGAAGGCTTCAAAGCCAGACTTGTTCAGGCGGTACAACACTTTCAGGGCGTTTTCGCTGATATCACGACGAGAAATATTGTGCTCATCGCGGGGAATAATGGTCATCGCACGGGTTTCACCGGCGTAATCGAATGAGGGGCGCGGTTTCTGTACATGTTCGACAGAAGGGCGCGGAGCGCGCTGTACGTTGCGGTCGGCGCGCGGCTCGTTATTACGATCACCACGGTTATCGCTGCGTTCACCACGCGGCGGATAAGATGAAGAAGAGCGGCGGCTGTTGTTATTGCGGCGTTCGCCTCTGTTCGCGTTGTCTTCCCGACGGCCGCGATTTTCACGACGTTCAGGATTGTTTGCCTTCACATTGCCTTCGGCCACAGGAGACGGATCACGACGGGAATTCTCCTCGCGATTAGGTTCTCCATGAAGCGCGGCTTCGTCATGAACAGCCTTTTCTTCACGAACGACTTTATCTTCACGAACTAGCACCTTACGGCAAAAATTGGCTACTCGGGTAAAAATGGTACACCTCGATAGTGACTGAAAAAATTGACGTGACGCAAAAACAGCGGCTAATCATAGCTCACGACAGGCGCTTTGAGAATGCCGAAGTCACATCTGCTATGCATTAGCGCTCTGACGCGGTATCGCTGATGGTGTCCAGTGCGTTGTCGCCCAGCGTAATAATAAAGGCAAAGTGTAATCCTGCCAGTTTTCCGGCAACGTTTGCCCTAAAAATTTCAGCGCCTTAATGATAACCGGTCGCGGATCGCCTGCGGGCAGCGCCGGCGCGTGATTCTGCTTGGAAAGCTTGTTGCCTTCTTCATTGACGGCCAGTGGCAAATGCAGATATCCCGGCTGCGGATAACCCAGATGCCGGTACAGCGAAATCTGGCGCACGGTCGGTTCAATCAGATCCGCGCCGCGCACAATGTGATTCACGCCCTGAAAATGGTCATCGATCACTACTGCCAGATTATAGGCAAACAGCCCGTCGCGGCGACGGATAATAAAATCTTCTTCGGCCAGTTTAGGACTGGCCTGTAAATGCCCCTGAAAATCATCGTCAAAACCGTACACCGGCAACGTCTGATGCAGACGTATGGCCGCATTTTCCGGGCTGAGTTGCAGGCTGCGGCAGTGGCCGTCATAGGTGCCACCGATTTGCGCAATACGCTGGCGGGTACAGGTGCAGTAATAACTTTTTTGCTGCTGATACAGCCAGTCCAGCACGTCGCGGTAAGCGCCGTGACGTTTTGACTGCCAGAGCACATCGCCATCCCATTCCAGCCCGTAACGCTCCAGCGTTCTCAGGATACGGTCAGCAGAACCGGGGATTTCACGCGGCGGATCGATATCGTCAATGCGCACTAACCAGATACCGTTTTGTGAGCGGGCATGCAGATAACTGCCGAGAGCGGCGATCAGGGAACCAAAATGAAGGTCACCGGAAGGTGAGGGGGCGAAACGGCCTGTGTAGTGTTGTTCTTGCGGCATACGAATGGGGACAGCGTTAAAAGGGAACGCGGTGCATGACGCACCGCGTGGAACCCGGGGACTTAGCCAGCCATCTGCTTTTCGCGGATTTCTGCCAGAGTCTTACAGTCGATACACAAATCAGCGGTAGGACGGGCTTCAAGACGGCGGATGCCAATCTCAACACCACAGGAATCGCAATAGCCGAAATCCTCGTCTTCCACTTTTTTCAGTGTTTTTTCAATCTTTTTGATCAGCTTACGTTCACGGTCACGGTTACGCAGTTCGAGGCTGAATTCTTCTTCCTGAGCGGCACGGTCTACCGGATCAGGGAAGTTTGCGGCTTCATCCTGCATGTGTGAAACGGTACGATCGACTTCATCCCTGAGCTGATTGCGCCATGCTTCAAGAATCTTTTTGAAGTGAGCCAGCTGAGCGTCGTTCATATACTCTTCGCCCGGCTTCTCTTGATACGGCTGCACCCCAGCGATAGCGAGAATGCTCAAGGACGACGTCTTACGGGTTTGGCCTTCTTGCATGATGCTTCTCCTACATAACACGCACTATGTTCATCCACTTTTCCCGTTCCGGCATAGCCGCAACGTACAGGCTTCGAACATTTCGATCCCCAACGGGGGAAAAAATCAGGCCGCTATAAATAACAGAAGGCAACGAGGTTGGCAATTATTCATCGCAGGTGCTTGACAAGCCTGTGAGGAAAAGCGTATTCGCGACCTGTTTTTTATGCCGCCGACAGGTTATTACAGGGTTATCCGAACTCTTTATGTTCACTGGCTGATATTGCCAGCAGCGGTAACCTTTTTGTGAGGCGCATACCCTCAGCAGAAAGTTCAGCACTGTAGCACATCACTTCGACACCCTTGTTTTGGACATACTTCAGTAAATCGGTATAACGCGGATCAATATGGTGTGCAGCGGATACGCTTTCAATACCTGAATGTAAAACAGCGAAGAAAAGTACCGCCCGCTGCCCCTGCTCTGCCATCGACTGTAACTCGCGTAAATGCTTCTGACCGCGCAGTGTGACTGCGTCGGGGAAGAATCCCAACCCCTCCTGCAGCAACGTGACAGACTTCACTTCAATATAGCAGTCCGGTTGATTTTCTGCCTGTAACATCAAGTCTATACGGCTGTTTTCGGCGCCGTATTTTACTTCTGTTGTTAATTTACTGTAACCGGATAATTCCGGTATTTGCTGTTCATTGATTGCCTCACGGACCAGTTGATTGGCCCGCAGCGTATTGACGCAAATCCAGTGTTTTTGTTGGGTTTCGGTCAGTTCCCAGCTGTGTGGATATTTACGTTTGAGATTGTCCGAGGTGGAATACCAGACGGTGTCGCCGGGAGTCGCGCAACCGGTCATCGCGCCGGTGTTGGCGCAGTGCAAGGTCAGTTCCGTGCCGTCCGGCGTAATCACGTCAGCGAGAAACCGTTTGTAACGTTTGATCAGCGTAGCCGATTGAAGCGCAGGCTCGAAGTGCATGAAAGTTTCCGTGTGAAATGTTCTTGTTAAAAAGAGGGCTAAAAGAGATCAGGTTGCCTGCGTATCGCCCAGCGGCCAGGTTTGCAGGCAGTGATAACGGGTGCGCCCCCGCTCAAACAGGGATTCGTACAAACTGAATTCTGTGGCGTCCAGTTGCCAGCCAGGTGTGGCCGGAGGAACCGCGACCGGACGGGTCGCATTGCGGTACAGCGACACATGCGGATGAAACGGCAGTGTACTCTGATGACAACCGTTGCGCGCAGCGTGAGATCGCAATACGGACGCCAGTTGCAACAAGGCATTGGGCGCGCGTTTTGTGCCAATCCATACCACGCCGGAGCCCGGCCAGTGGCCAATATCATCCAGTACTACGCTGAATCTCTGTCCCTGAATGCGCCCGGCGACGCGGGTCAGCGCGGCCTCTTTGAGGGCGCTGACTTCACCGAGAAACGCCAGCGTAATATGCAGATTAGCGGCTGTGACGGGGCGGCCAGTGTCCGCCGGGAAGTGGTCCGCGCGCCACTTAATCACCTGCTTTTGCATTTTTGCGGGCAGCGATAAGGCGAAAAACAGGCGGCGTTCGGCAGACATAGAGATTCCTGTGAAGACAAATCACGGCAACATGCCGGATGTGGGGCTAAATGCTACAATGCCCGCCGTTTAAAGTTAACTCTCATGGAGCATTCATTGTCTTCTTTGCCGGTCAGCGCCGTACTCGAACCGCTTTTAGCTGCACTGCAACAGGCTCAGCAGGTGCTGTTGCTTGCGCCAACCGGTGCCGGTAAATCCACCTGGCTGCCGTTGCAGTTGCTGAAACAGGCCAACCTGCCGGGTAAGATCCTGCTGCTTGAACCGCGCCGTCTGGCGGCGAAAAACGTCGCTTTCCGTCTGGCGCAGCAACTGAACGAAACGCCGGGGCAGACAGTGGGGTATCGCATGCGTGCAGAAAGCAAAACCAGCGCGGCGACCCGTCTTGAAGTGGTGACCCAAGGCATTCTGACCCGCATGGTACAGGCTGATCCCGAACTGACCGGCGTGTCGATGGTGATCCTCGATGAATTCCATGAGCGCAGTTTGCAGGCCGATCTGGCGCTGGCATTGTTGCTCGATGTGCAGAATGCGCTGCGCGATGATTTAAAAATTCTGATTATGTCGGCCACGCTCGACAACCTGCGCCTGTCTTCTTTACTGCCGGATGCGCCAGTGATTGAATCCGCAGGCCGCAGTTTTCCGGTCGACAGGCAGTATCTTTCTCTCGCGACACACGAACGGCTGGATGAAGGCGTGGCGCGGGTAGTCAGCCGTCTGATGAGTGAAAATCACGGCTCGATGCTGCTGTTTTTACCCGGTGTGGCGGAAATCACCCGTGTACAGAATTTGCTGACCGGCAGACTGACGGACGACGTCGATCTCTGCCCGTTGTACGGTGCGCTGTCGCTGGAACAACAGCAAAAAGCCATTCAGCCCTCACCGGCCGGACGCCGCAAAGTGGTGCTGGCGACGAATATTGCTGAAACCAGTCTGACCATCGAAGGTATCCGTCTGGTGGTCGACAGTGGTCTGGAGCGCAGCGCGCAGTTTGACCCGCGCAGCGGCCTGACGCGGCTGGTAACACAACGTATCAGCCAGGCGTCGATGACCCAACGTGCGGGCCGTGCAGGTCGTCTGGAGCCGGGCTTGTGCTGGCATCTTTTCAGCAAAGAGCAGGCGGAACGCGCCAGTGCTCAGGCGGAAGCCGAAATTCTGCAAAGTGACCTGAGCAGTTTCTGGCTCGAGTTGTTGCAGTGGGGCTGTCAGGATCCGGCGCAACTTCAGTGGCTGGATATGCCGCCCCCCGCTTCGCTGTCTGCCGCAAAAAATCTTTTACAGCAGCTTGGCGCAACCGATGCGCAGGGTAAACTCACCACTGCCGGACAACGCATGGCCCGGCTTGGCTGTGAGCCGCGGCTGGCGGCGATGCTGATTTCTGCCACAGCACAAAGTCCCGATGCGCTGGCAACGTCGGCGCTGCTGGCGGCAATGCTTGAAGAACCGCCACGCGGCGGGTTACCGGATATGGATTACTGGTTCAGCCGTCCGCAGGGAAACTGGCAGCGGCGGGCAAAACAACTGGCGCAGCGTACCGGCGCGAAAAGCGGTGAGCCTGATGCTTCGCTCGCGCCGTGGTTACTGGCGCGGGCGTTCAGCGATCGTATTGCCCAGCGTCGCGGCGAAGATGGCCGTTATCTGCTGGCGAACGGACTGGGGGCGTCCTTGCCGCAGGATGACGGATTAACCCGCGCACCGTGGCTGGTCGCGCCGCAGTTATTACAGGGCAACAACAGCCCGGATGCCCGTATTTTGCTGGCGATCACGCTGGATATTTCGCAACTTCCGTCGCGCCTGCCGGATGTCGTCAAAGAACAGACGGCGGTAGAATGGGATGAAGAAAAAGGCACGCTGCGCGCCTGGCGCCGCTGGCAGATCGGGCGTCTGGTGCTGAAAGCCAATCCGCTGGCAAAGCCGGACGACGGAGAGCTGCAACAGGCGCTGATCGACTGGATCCGCACGCAGGGTTTGCAGGCGCTGAACTGGTCGGTCGCCGTGGAGCAATTGCGCGTGCGGCTTCTTTGCGCCGCAAAATGGTTGCCGGAAGCCGACTGGCCTTCGGTTGACGATCAGGCTTTGCTCGACGGTCTGGAACGCTGGTTACAGCCTTCTTTACAGGGTGTTCGTTCGCTGAAATCGTTGCAGCAGGTTGATTTACATGATGCCTTGCTAAGGCTGCTTGACTGGCAACAGCGTCAGCGTCTGGACAGTGCGTTGCCGACTCATTACACCGTGCCGACTGGCAGTCGTCTGCCAATCCGTTATCATGCAGACCAGCCACCGGCGCTCTCGGTGAGAATGCAGGAGATGTTCGGCGAGCAGCGTAGCCCGCAACTGGCGGAAGGGCGTGTTGCTGTGGTGCTGGAACTGCTGTCACCGGCACAGAGGCCGTTGCAGATCACCGCCGATCTGGCGGCATTCTGGCAGGGTTCTTATCGCGAAGTGCAGAAAGAAATGAAAGGGCGCTATCCGAAACATCCGTGGCCGGACAATCCGGCGCAGGCATTGCCGACGCGCCGTACCAAGAAGTCTTCAGCGCCATGATGAAATGTGCATGGAAAGAACAATTTTTCAGACATTTCTTCTGGGCGAAACATAAAGCGGGGCACAGAGTAAGCGCCTTGCGGCCTGAACTTCAGGCCAGATAGACTATCCATTTGAAATCAAAAATGAAAATGACTCAGCTAAGCAGAATCATTATGACGAACACAGCAGCACGTTGGGAGATTGACTGATGTCTGGCGATGATCGCGAGCCGATTGGCCGTAAAGGTAAACCTGCCGGGCGCAAGCCTGCGCGGGCTCGTCCCGTTCGCCGTAGCCGCCGGGATGACGACTACGAAGAATATGAAGAGGAAATCGATGACGAGTATGAGGATGATGATGACTACGAAGAAGAACGGGAGTCACGCATGAGCCGTAAAGCCCCGCCGCGTAAAGCGAACAAAGGCGGGAAGAAAAGCGCCAGGCGCCGTCTGTTCTGGTTATTAGTCAAACTGTTTGTCGTCTTCCTGATTTTGCTGGGGATTTACGCGGTTTATCTCAACAAGCAAATTCATGACCGCATCGATGGCGGCAAAGTCTGGCAGTTACCTGCGGCGGTGTATGGCCGTCAGGTCAATCTTGAGCCGGACATGCAAATCAGCAAAGCTGAAATGGTCGGATTGCTGGAAGGCACGCAGTATCGCGAAGTGACGCGCATCACCCGTCCGGGCGAGTTTACGGTTCACGCGAATTACATTGATTTGCTGCGCCGTCCGTTTGATTTTCCGGAAGGAAAAGAAGGGCAGGTCAACGCCCGCCTGATGTTTGACGGCAACAGTCTTTCCGAGATTAAAAACCTGGATAACCAGCGTGATTTTGGTCTGTTCCGCCTCGATCCGCGTCTGATCACTATGTTGCAGGCGTCCAACGCCAACGGTGAACAGCGTCTGTTCGTGCCACGTTCCGGCTTCCCTGATTTGCTGGTCGATACGCTGCTGGCCACGGAAGACCGTCATTTCTATGAGCATGACGGTATCAACTTCTATTCCATCGGTCGTGCCGTGGTGGCTAACCTCACCGCCGGTCATGCGGTGCAGGGGGGGTCAACGCTGACGCAACAGTTGGTGAAAAACCTGTTCCTGACCAACGAACGTTCGCTGAGCCGTAAAGCGCGTGAAGCGGTGATGGCGATCCTGCTGGATGCAGATTACAGCAAAGACCGCATTCTTGAGCTGTATCTGAACGAAGTGTATCTCGGCCAGAGCGGTTCTGATCAAATCCGCGGTTTCCCGCTGGCAAGCCTGTATTACTTTGGCCGTCCGGTGAACGAACTGAGTCTGGATCAGCAGGCATTGCTGGTGGGTATGGTGAAAGGTGCCTCGCTGTATAACCCGTGGCGTAATCCGCAAATGGCCTTGCAGCGTCGTAATCTGGTGCTGCGTTTGCTGGTTGATCAGAAAGTTATCGATCAGGAACTGTATGACATGCTCAGCGCGCGTCCGCTGGGCGTGCAGCCGAAAGGCGGGGTGATTTCGCCGCAGCCTGCGTTTATGCAGATGGTGCGTCAGGAACTGCAGGCTAAACTGGGCGATAAAGTTCAGGATATGTCCGGGGTGAAAATCTTCACCACGCTGGATCCGATTTCTCAGGATGCGGCGGAAAAAGCGGTCGAGGAAGGCATTCCGTTACTGCGCAAGAAAAGCGGTTTGAATGATATCGAGACGGCGATGGTGGTGGTTGACCGTTATACCGGTGAAGTGCGGGCGATGGTCGGCGGCGCGGAAACGCAGTTCGCGGGCTTCAACCGTGCGATGCAGGCGCGACGTCAGGTCGGCTCGCTGGCGAAACCGGCGACCTATCTGACCGCGTTGTCTCAGCCGGATAAATACCGGCTCAATACCATCCTTGCCGATCAGCCGCTGACGTTGAAACTGGCAAATGGTCAGACATGGTCGCCGAAAAACGATGACCATCAGTTCCGCGGTCAGGTTCTGTTGGTGGATGCCCTGGCGCGCTCGATGAACGTCCCGACAGTCAATCTGGGGATGGCCGTTGGTCTCGACAACATCACCAAAACGCTGATTGATCTGGGGATCCCTAAAGAGTCGCTGAACCAGACGCCATCAATGTTGCTGGGTGCGATTGCGTTAACGCCAATGGAAGTTGCGCAGGAATACCAGACCATTGCCAGTGGCGGCAACAAAGCGCCACTGTCAGCGGTACGCTCAGTGATTGCGGAAGACGGCACCGTGCTCTATCAGAGCTTCCCGCAGGCTGTGCGCGTGATCCCTTCTCAGGCAGCGTATCTGACGTTGTATGCCATGCAGCAGGTAGTGCAGGAAGGGACCTCGCGCGCACTGGCGAACAAGTTCCCGAAACTGCATCTGGCGGCGAAAACCGGTACGTCGAACGAACTGCGTGACAGCTGGTTTGCCGGTATCGATGGCAATCAGGTAGCGATCACCTGGGTAGGCCGCGACAACAACGGCCCGTCCAAACTGTGGGGTTCTACCGGTGCGCTGGTGCTTTACGGACGGTATCTGGAAAACGGCACACCTCAGCCCCTGGATCTGCAAATGCCGGAAGGCATCAGTACGATGAATATTGATGGCAGCGGTAACTTTGTCTGTGGCAACAGCGGTGGCTTGCTGGGCGGCAGTGGCGCGGTGCGTTCAATCCCGGTCTGGACTGATTCGCCGGACGCCATGTGTCAGGCTTCTGTGAGCGCTGTTCAGCAACAGCAACAACAGATCCAGCAGCAACAGCAACAGCAACAACAGCAGCAGCAATCCGGACAGCAGCAACAGCCACAATCTCAGGATGAGAAGAAAGACAGCAACGGCGTGGCGGGCTGGATCAAGGATATGTTTGGTTCAGGCAACTGATAATTAATTGATTCCGTAAACCTAAAAAGGGCGCAATGAAAATTGCGCCCTTTTTTATTTGTCATTCTTAATCCAAATTTACCCACCCCATTTCACATTTCCAGCAAGCAAGTCACATTCATTCCCGTTTAATTTATAAGCGTTTTTACCCACGTTTAACATGAGGATACTTTTTATTCATTCGGAAAAACCATGCATTAAATAGGCTTGCAGCCGCGTAAGCATTGAGCATAATATGCAACGTTCATAATAATAATTATCGTTTACATTCCCATTACTCTTCCAGAGATTATGCAATGGCTTCTCAATGCTCGCTTTCAACTTCAGTCCAAAAAGGTGCATTTAAGCGCCGGACGTTAGCTTTAACCCTCGCCGCTGCGCTCGGCTCTGCCGCGTTTTATGCGAGTGCAGCCACCACAGCCCCGGCAAAAGAAGACACTATAAACGTGACCAGCTCGGCAATGGCCGAAGCGGCACCCGAATCTGCGTGGGGGCCGGCGGCCACTATCGCGGCAAAACACAGCGCGACCGGCACAAAAACCGACACGCCACTGGTGAAAACGCCACAATCTATTTCCGTGGTGACCCGTGAAGAAATGGACATGAAACAGCCTGCTTCAGTAAAAGAAGCCTTGGGCTACACGCCGGGCGTTTTCGCCAGCCGTGGCAGTTCTTCCACCTATGATGCGATCGCTATCCGCGGTTTCACATCGGTGAACACCAACCAGTATCTCGATGGCATCAAACTTCAGGGTGACAACTATTCTGAAGTGTCGATGGATCCGTACATGCTCGAGCGTGTTGAAGTGCTGCGCGGGCCGTCTTCCGTTCTGTACGGTAAGAGTAATCCGGGCGGCGTAGTCAGCATGGTCAGTAAACGCCCGACCACTGAACCGCTGAAAGAAGTGCAGTTCAAAATGGGTACCGACAACCTGTACCAGACCGGCTTTGATTTCAGCGACGCCATCGACGACGCGGGCGTGTATTCCTACCGTCTGACCGGCGTGGCGCACAGCCAGGATACTCAGCAGGAGATGGCGAAAGAGAAACGCTACGGTATCGCGCCGTCTTTCACCTGGCGTCCTGATGATAAAACCAGCTTCACTTTCCTGAGCAACTTCCAGAACGATCCGGATGCCGGTTTCTACGGCTGGTTACCGCGTCAGGGCACCGTGGTGCCGTATTACGACGCCAACGGAAAAGCACACAAGTTGCCGACCGACTTCAACGAAGGCGAAGAAAGCAACAAGATGTCCCGCAACCAGAAAATGGTCGGTTACAGCTTCGAACACGGCTTTAACGACACCTGGACCGTGCGTCAGAACCTGCGTTACACCAAACTCGATACCCAATACAAAGGCGTTTACGGCACCGGTTATGTCGGGAATGGCGTGATGAGCCGCGCGTACGTTCAGTCAAAAGAGAAACTGGCTAACTTCGATGTGGATACCCAGGCGCAGGCTAAATTTGCCACCGCAGATGTCGATCACACCTTGCTGATGGGTGTGGATTACATGCGTATGCGTAACGACATTGATGCCGATTATGGTTCCGCCAGTAATCTGAACATGAGCAACCCGCAGTACGGCAACAGTAATGTGTCCTTGTACTTCCCGTATGAAGTTCTCAACCGTCAGGAGCAAACCGGTCTGTACGCACAGGATCAGGCGGAATGGAACAAGTGGATCCTGACCGTCGGCGGTCGTTACGATTTCGCAAAAAGCTCGACGTTTACCCGTTCAAGCAACAGCGCTACGCAAATTAATGACCAACAGTTCACCTGGCGCGGCGGTCTGAATTACCTGTTTGATAACGGTATCTCCCCGTACTTCAGCTACAGCGAATCCTTTGAACCGACAGCGGGTTCTAACAAGGATGGGAAGCCGTTTGATCCATCAATCGGTAAACAGTACGAAGCGGGTGTGAAATACATTCCGAACGATCGTCCGATCAGTCTGACGGCAGCCGTATATCAGCTGACGAAAACCAAAAACCTGACCAACGATCCTACCGATCAGACGAATACCTTCAGCGTTCAGTCAGGTGAGATTCGTTCCCGTGGTCTGGAACTGGAAGCGAAAGCCGCACTCAACGCCAACATCAACATGACGGCGTCTTACACCTATACCGATGCGAAGTACACGCACGACCTTGCTTATGAAGGCAAGCGTCCTGCTGAAGTGCCTGCGAACATGGCATCACTGTGGGCGGATTACACCTTCCACGAAACTGCACTGAGCGGCCTGACTGTGGGTTCCGGCGTTCGTTACTTCGGTTCAACCTCCAGCTTCTACACGACGGGCGATAAGACTAACGAAGCCTTTAATGTTGCCGGTTACACACTGGTTGATGCGACGATCAAATACGATCTCGCACGCTTTGGTCTGCCGGGCTCTTCCGTTGGCGTGAACGTCAATAACCTGCTGGATCGCGAGTATGTGGCAAGCTGCTACCGCGATTACGCCTGTTACTGGGGCGCGGAGCGTCAGGTGGTTGCCACCGCAACCTTCCGTTTTTAAGAGTCTTCGAATAGTCAGTATGTAAGCACTAAAATCCGGGCACGCAGGTCGTGCCCGTTTCCTGTTCTCAACCCGATGTCGACGTAGAAAATCTTATGCCTGATAACAACGTACATCCGTCTTCCCCGCTGCCAGACAGCGTCTTCCGCCTGCAGGACGTGAGTTTCAGCGTCCCGGGACGCACGCTTCTCGCGCCATTATCCCTGACCTTTGCGCAGGGGAAAGTGTGTGGCCTGATTGGTCACAACGGGTCAGGAAAGTCGACGTTATTAAAAATGCTCGGGCGGCATCAGGCGGCGACATCCGGAACGATTTACCTCAATGACACGCCGCTGGCGCAGTGGGACAGCAAAGCCTTTGCGCGTCAGGTTGCCTATTTGCCGCAGCAGCTCCCCGCCGCAGAAGGCATGACCGTGCAGGAACTGGTGGCGATTGGCCGCTATCCGTGGCACGGCGCACTGGGTCGTTTCAAACATCAGGATAAAGAAAAGGTCGAAGAAGCCATTACGCTGGTCGGCCTCAAACCGTTCGCCCGGCGTCTGGTGGACAGCCTCTCCGGCGGCGAACGTCAGCGTGCCTGGCTGGCGATGATGGTGGCGCAGGACAGCCGTTGCCTGCTGCTCGATGAACCGACTTCTGCGCTGGATATCGCCCATCAGAAAGATGTGCTGGCCTTGATCCAGCGTCTGAGCCGTGAGAAGGGCTTAACCGTGATCGCCGTGCTGCATGATCTGAACATGGCTGCCCGCTATTGCGATCAACTGATGGCGCTGCGCGGTGGTGAAATGATTGCCCAGGGCGCGCCGGAAGAGATGATGCGCGGCGAGGTACTGGAACAGATTTATGGCATTCCGATGGGTATTCTGCCGCATCCTGCGGGTGGCGCGCCGGTGAGCTTCGTATACTGATATGTCTGATATTTCAAATTTTTCCGGAATCACCCGTCGTCGTCTGTTGCAGATGATGGCGCTTTCTCCGTTGCTGACCTCGTTGCCTGCGCTGTCGGCATCGCGTCCCGATCTCAGCCGCATTATTGCTCTCGAATGGTTACCGGCTGAACTGCTGATCGCACTCGGCGTGATGCCGCTGGCGATTGCCGATATCCGTAATTACAACACCTGGGTGGTTGAACCACCGCTGGCACCGGGCGTGATTGATGTCGGTCAGCGTACCGAACCCAATATGGAACTTATCCAGCAGCTAAAACCTTCGCTGCTGCTGATCACCGCCGGTTATGGTCCGACGACCAGTCAGCTCGAATCCATCGCGCCGGTTCTGGGTGTCAAAGCCAATGACGGTTCGGCAAAACCGCTCAATCTGGCCATCAGTTCCCTGCATAAACTGGCGGATCGTCTCGGTTTACAGGATCGCGCCGAAACGCATTTGCAGCTGTACCGTGACACGCTGTTGCAAACCCGCGAACAGCTGAAGCCGGTCGCGCAGCAGCCGCTGCTGTTAATCACCTTTATTGATACGCGCCACGTTCTGGTGTTTGGCATGGGCAGCATGTTCCATGAAGTGATGGGTGAGCTCGGGCTGATCAACGCCTGGGCCGGGGAAGGCAGTTTCTGGGGCAGCGTATCGGTCGGCGTCGAGCGCCTGACCAGCATTAAAAACGCCCGCGTATTGTGTTTCGAACACGACAACGCCGACATGATGGAGGCAGTAGCAAAAACGCCGCTGTGGAAATCCATGCCGTTTGTGCGCGCGAACCAGTTCAGCATCGTGCCCGCCGTCTGGTATTACGGTGCAACCTTCAGCGCGATGAATTTCTGTAAAATTCTCACCAGCACTCTGGGGAAACCGGTATGAACCGCCGTTCACTCAGCGTTTCGCTGACTCTCCTTATACTTCTGGCGCTGGCCGCCGGTGTGCTCAGTCTCTACAACCTGAATCAGCAACTGCCTTATGCACAGTGGCGCGGGGCGTTGTGGCAGCCTGATATCGATAATGTCCAGCAGATGCTTTTCCATTACAGCCTGCTGCCGCGCGTCGCTGTGGCCTTGCTGGCCGGTGCCGGGCTGGGGCTGGTTGGTTTGCTGTTCCAGCAGGTATTACGTAATCCGCTGGCAGAGCCCGCGACGCTGGGTGTTTCGGCAGGCGCGCAGCTCGGCCTGACGGTCGCCACGTTGTGGGCACTGCCGGGCGGGATGATCACCCAGCAGTTTGCCGCCATGGCTGGCGCGGTGGTGATTGGTGCACTGGTGTTCGGCATCGCCTGGGGCAAACGCATGTCACCGGTCACGCTGATCCTCGCCGGTCTGGTGCTGGGCTTGTATTGCGGAGCGGTGAATGGCCTGATTGGCATCTTCAACTACCAGAACCTGCAAAGTCTGTACATGTGGAGCAGCGGGGCGCTGAACCAGCAGGACTGGGATATCGCGAACTTCCTGCTGCCGCGGGTGATTATCGTCTGGCTGCTGGCATTTTTGTTGCAGCGTCCGATGACGCTCCTGGGGCTGGATGATGGCGTCGCCAAAAATCTTGGCCTCGGCCTGTCAGCGGCGCGTCTTGCTGTGCTGACGCTGGCGATTTTAATGAGTGCGCAACTGGTCAATGCGGTCGGGATCATCGGTTTTATCGGCCTGTTTGCCCCGCTTCTGGCGAAAATGCTCGGTGCACGTCGTCTGGCTGCACGGCTGATCATTGCGCCGGTTATCGGTGCGCTGCTGCTTTGGCTTACCGATCAGGTGATGCAAACCCTCACCACATTTTGGATGGAGATTCCGACCGGTGCCGCGACAGCGCTGGTGGGCGCGCCGCTGCTGTTATGGCTGCTGCCGCGTTTACGCAATAACATGACACCGCCGCCAATGGATCAGGGCGATCACGTACCGGTTGAACGTCAGCATCTGGTGCGCTGGATGTCACTGGCGCTCGCCGTGCTGTTACTCGGGCTGATGGTTGCACTGATGGCCGGACGCAATGCCACTGGCTGGAGCTGGTCCACCGGTGCAGATTTACAGGCGCTGCTGCCGTGGCGTTTGCCGCGCGTGATGGCGGCGCTGGCTGCGGGTATTATGCTGGCGTCATCCGGTGTGCTGATCCAAAAACTGACCGGTAATGCGATGGCCAGCCCGGAAGTGCTGGGGATCAGTTCCGGTGCGGCGACCGGCGTGGTGGTGATGATGTTTATCGTCCCGGGCGATGCCTTTGTCTGGCTGCTGCCTGCGGGCAGTGCGGGTGCGGCGCTGACGTTGCTGGTGATTATGGTGGCCTCGGGGCTGCGAAGTTTTTCGGCCGAACGTATGTTACTGACCGGTATCGCGCTCAGTACAGCTTTCACCACGCTGATGACGTTGCTGCTGGCGAGCGGCGATCCGCGAATGGGTGGCCTGCTGACCTGGCTTTCAGGTTCAACCTATTCCGTATCCGCTGAAGCCGCCTGGCGAACGCTGATTCTGGCCGGGGTGCTGATGGTTCTTGTGCCATTCTGCCGCCGCTGGATAAATATTTTACCGCTGGGGAGCGTGACCGCGAAATCAGTCGGACTGGCGCTGACGCCTACCCGCCTGGCGATTTTACTGCTGGCGGCGGTGATGACTGCGGCGGCAACGCTGACTGTCGGGCCGCTGAGTTTTGTCGGGCTGATGGCACCCCATATGGCGCGCATGATGGGCTTTCGCCGGGCGGTTCCGCAGTGGATGGTCGCCAGTATTCTCGGCGGGTTGTTGATGGTCTTTGCGGACTGGTGCGGACGGATGATCATTTTCCCGGATCAGATCCCGGCTGGTCTGCTCGCCACCTTTATCGGTGCGCCGTACTTTATTTATCTGCTGAGAAAGCAGGCGAATTAACAAAAAAGGGCGCTCCGGTGAGCGCCCTTAATATCGTCAGTGTGGACTTAAAAGTTAACTTTCACGCCTACGGCTGCCTGATAATTGGTGTAATCGTTCTCGCCAATATAAGAGCCAGCCTGTCCCCAAATCTGCATATTTTCAGCGGCTTTTCCGGTCAGGCCGACACGTAACCCGTAGCGATTTTCCGGCATATCATTACTCACGGCATCACCGTTAAAGTTCAGGGAGTCAACGTACTGACCGTTTTCCCAATTCGCTTCAACGTAAGGGATCAGGGCATTGTTATCCGTGATACTCCGGTTTGATAAGCGAACCCCAGTCCGGCTTAGCAATGAATCGTCAGTGCCACCAGCGATTCGGCTGCCATTGGTTTCGGTATGATTTTCACTGTCATAGCGGTTATAGATGACCTGCACCTGAGGCTCAACCGTCCATTCACGGGATGAGGACTGGCCGAAAGCCAACAGATATCCTGTTTCCACTGAAGCCTGTACACCCTGGCTGCTGTAGTTTTCCGGGTCCAGACCGTTGCCTTGTACGCTATTGTCATACCAGGCATATTGCGCCCAACTGTCGACATACCAGCCTTTCTGATATTTCGCATCCTGATACCAGGTGGCGTAGGCGCCGAGGCTGTAACCGTTGACCTTACCGGTTGCTCTGTAATGACTACCGTCAGCATTAGATTTGGTTCTGCTGTCCCCTATACCCGCCATAATACCTAACTGGTACTGGCCACCCTGTATTGTATCCTCAGTCAGGAGGCTGGTTCCCAATTGCAGGGTTGTAATGTTGGTATCCAGTGACAAATCACCGTCCGCAGCATTGAGACTGGTGGCGTCATTATGAATCAGTAGCCATGCACGTTCATCGCTGCTCTTTTGTGCGGTGCCCCGGTCATGCAACTGCAAAGTGAACATACGCTGTGCCGCCAGCTGGTTACCGAGATAAGCGCCGGTTTCAGGACGATAAAGCGATGGTTCAGGAACCGGAACCGGATCGGGAATTGGGTCAGGGGTCGGAACCGGATCGGGAATTGGGTCAGGAGTCGGTTCGGGAGCAGGATCAGGGACAGGATCCGGTTCAGGCGTTGGGTCTGGGGCGGGTGTCGGATCCGGCGTTGCTGCTGACATCAGATACCAACTCCCATCGTTTTCATTTTGAAATAAATTGTATTCATAAGCCCCGGCAACCGCACGATTTCCCAGCGAGAACTGCCCGGCAGAAGTGCCACCGACACTGATCACTTCCATACCTTGCAGGGTTTCCGACCCCATTCCGCCGATATTATTGACGGTCAGGGAGGATTGCCCGTAGCTATTACCCTGAATCACCAGTTTATCGGTAAGAGATTCATCGCCGCCAAGCTCACTGTTGATAACAACAGCGCCGTTATCACCTGTATAGTCGCCAGCAATGATATAGGTATTTCCGGTCTGCCCCCCGCCCAGCAACAATGTGCCGGCGTTATTCATATTCCCTTGTAACGTTGTCGTACCTGCTGCTGCCGATTCATTGCCGGCCAGGGCGTTATAGGCCATAACGGTACCGCTGTTATGAATGTCGCCCGTGACCGTACCCGTTGAAGCAAACCAGGCACTTTCCGCGATATTAATTTCTGGTGTCGTCAGGGAACCCGTTGTATCAACCAACATTCCTCCACCGCTATTAATCAGGGTCTTACCTGCCGAGGTGACATTGCCGCTCAGGGTCAGCACGCCGCTGTTAACAAGCAATGTGGATTCATCGCTGCCGGTGAGATTGATATCACCGGACAGCGTCCAGGCATTGCCATCCATCGTCAGTGTTTTGAACCCCGTGCTGGCAGAAGAGCCGGTAAAGTTGGCATCTTCAGTACCCGTTTCATAAAGCATCAGGGTGTTAGTGTCGGCGGTGCTGCTGATAACGTCGCCATTGAGCATGGATCCGGTACTCAGTGCCAGTGAGTTGCTGCCTGTGCCTGAGAAACGAATAGCGGCTTCTTGTCCGGTGATAGTTCCGTAATTAGTAATGTCGAAACTTGCGGTATCCGAAATTGCAATGCCTGAACCCTGCTCAGAGCTTATTATTCCCCCGGCCTGATTGATAATTGCCCCTTCGGCATTTCCCCTGCCGACAACGCCATTTACCCTGCCGGTGATAATTCCTGAATTCAGCAGCTGGCTTTGCGGATCTCCGGCTGTTTTGGCGTTGAAAACCACGCCATAGCCTGTGCTTTCTACCTGACCAACTTCACTGTTGTTAAAGTCTCCTCCGCTATTAAAATAGACAGCCGTGCGTGTACTGTCAGGGTTCGATGCGGTTATTGTGCCGTGGTTGTTGACGGTTGAGAATTTCGCGAGATAAATAGCGTCGGATTGAGAATCAATATTGCCCGAGTTATTGACTACCCCGGTGCCTTTCATATTTACAGCCGCATCGACACCGCCGAGTTCGGTTCCGGTCGCTGTAATATCGACATTATTAATCAGGGTTGAATCGTTTCCATTAAATACAATCCCGCTCTTTCCTGTTACGTCAGTAGAGTAGAGAAATACGCCCTCTTCATAGGGGCGCATGTCTAACGTATTCCCATCACCGTTAACAACTATCGCAGCACCCGTGAGGTCGGTATAGCTTTCGGTAGGCCTGAAGTATTCGTTAGTACCATTGTATGACATCGTTGTCAGGCCTGTTCCTGCGGGGGGCGATTGTACGGACGGTGAGGATGCCATCGCTGAAGAAAGACTTTGTGTTAAGAAAATTGGAAGTGCGGTATACAGTGCGATGCTGAGTAAGCAAAGCCTGGAGTTAACAGGTAAATTAACCGTTGTTGGAGAAATTAAATATTTTTTATAGTCCATATAAATATAATTCCTTTATGGTATTCATTTTACGAATGAATATTATGAATGGCTGGAATTATATTTTTTAAAATTTTTTAAATGAACTTAATAATATATTAACCAGGGGAGATCTCCCCCTGGTTATTTTTAAAACTTAAAGTTACAGCTTAGCGAAACAACGACGAGCGGCATCGATGGTGCGCTGAATATCTTCCGGCGTATGCGCGAGAGACATAAAGCCTGCTTCGAAGGCGGAAGGGGCCAGGTAAACGCCTTCTTCCAGCATCAGATGGAAGAACTTTTTGAAACGCTCAACGTCGCATTTCATCACGTCCTGATAGCAGGTCACGGTTTCTGCATCGGTGAAGAACAGCCCGAACATGCCGCCGACGTGGTTCACCACGAACGGAATATTTTCTTTCTGCGCCGCGTCCAGCAAGCCTTCGGCCAGTTGGGTGGTGCGTTCGGTCAGGGTCTGATGTACGCCCGGTTGCGCGACCTGCGTCAGGCAGGCAATACCGGCCGCCATGGCAATCGGGTTACCGGAAAGCGTGCCTGCCTGATAAACCGGACCGGTCGGTGCCAGCGCTTCCATCACGTCGCGGCGTCCGCCAAATGCGCCCACCGGCATGCCGCCGCCGATGATTTTACCCAGACAGGTCAGGTCAGGCATCACATCGTAATACTCCTGAGCACCGCCCAGTGCGACGCGGAAACCGGTCATCACTTCGTCGATGATCAACAGTGCGCCAAATTCATCACAAATTGCGCGCAGACCCGGCAGGAATTCCGGTAATGGCGGCACGCAGTTCATGTTGCCTGCGACCGGCTCCACGATGATGCAGGCGATGTCGTCAGGGAATTGCTCGAATGCAGCACGGACGGAATCGAGATCGTTATAGGTACAGGTCAGCGTATGTTTGGCGAAATCAGCCGGGACACCCGGCGAGTTCGGCTGGCCGAGGGTCAGCGCGCCGGAACCGGCTTTCACCAGCAGGCAGTCGGCGTGGCCGTGATAGCAGCCTTCGAATTTAACGATTTTATCGCGATGGGTGAAACCACGCGCCAGACGGATCGCGCTCATCGTCGCTTCGGTGCCGGAGTTCACCATACGCACCATGTCCATGCTAGGCACCAGGCCGGTCACCAGTTCGGCCATTTTCACTTCCATCTCGGTCGGTGCACCAAAGCTCAGGCCGCGCTCAGCCGCCTCAATCACCGCATTGCGGATTTCGGCGTTGTTATGGCCAAGCACCATCGGTCCCCATGAACCCACGTAGTCAATGTAGGCTTTACCATCGGCATCAAACAGGAAAGCGCCGTCAGCGCGCGCGATGAATAAGGGGACGCCGCCAACGCCGGAGAAGGCACGTACCGGCGAGTTAACACCGCCCGGGATTAGCGCTTGCGCCTGCGTGAACAGACTTTCTGACTTACTCATTATTCGGCTCCTGAATTGCTGGGTTCAATATGTCACGGAAAGATTAATGCGCCCATTCTAGTGAACTGAGCGGCGTTATCAAACCGCTAACCGTGCGGCATTTTGTTGCAGATCCTGTCAGGACGCCAATTTGTATGATTAAATCCATCCATCTTCCATAACATTTTTTATATTTCCCTTTCTGAGATGAATGAATCAGACACTGAAATTTTAGCGGATGCGCCCGTGCGCGGCCCGCGCAAACGCAGCGAAATCCTGCGCCTTTTACTGCGTCGTGATAAAACGCCGGTCACCATTTTGCTGGTCGCCGCAGTGGTCGGTACGGTTGCCGGCTTACTCGGCGTGGCTTTTGAGAAAGCAGTGAACTGGGTGATGGCGGTCCGGCTTGCCGGGCTGGGCGTCTTCAATGATTACTGGATCCTGCTGTGGCCGCTGACATTTGTGTTTTCTGCCGCGCTGGCGATGGTCGGCTATTATCTGGTCCGGTGTTATGCGCCTGAAGCGGGCGGTTCGGGGATCCCTGAAATCGAAGGCGCACTGGAGGAATTACGGCCGGTGCGCTGGTGGCGGGTGATCCCGGTGAAATTCTTTGGCGGCATGGGCACGCTGGGTGCGGGTATGGTGCTGGGAAGGGAAGGGCCAACCGTGCAGATGGGCGCGAATGTCGGGAAAATGATGGTCGATATTTTCCGGCTGCGCAGCGCGGAGGCGCGGCATTCGTTGCTGGCTACCGGCGCGGCGGCCGGGCTTTCTGCGGCATTTAACGCACCGCTCGCCGGTATCCTGTTCATTCTCGAAGAGATGCGCCTGCAGTTCCGTTACAGCCTGATCTCGATAAAAGCGGTGTTTATCGGCGTGATCATGTCGAGTATCGTTTTCCGTATTTTTAACGGCGACGGCGCGGTGATTGAAGTCGGCAGGCTGGCGAGTGCGCCGCTCAATACGCTGTGGTTGTATCTGGTGCTGGGCATGGTCTTTGGTGTGGTCGGCGTCAGTTTCAATGCGCTGATTTTCCGCACACAGGATATGTTTGCCCGTGTACATGGCGGAAATCTGCGAAAAATCCTGATCATCGGCGGCATGTTGGGCGGATTCTGCGGCCTGCTCGGGCTGGTGCATCAGGAAGTCACCGGTGGCGGATTTGCGTTGATCCCGCTGGCGGCGGCAGGAAAATACAGCCTGATGATGTTGCTGGTGATCTTTGTTGTCCGGGTGGTGACTACGCTGCTGTGCTTTGCCTCCGGCGCACCGGGCGGGATTTTCGCTCCGATGCTGGCGCTGGGCACTTTGCTCGGCACCGCATTCGGTACCGCCGCACTGGCGTGGTTTCCGCAATATGGTATTCAGCCTGCCACCTTTGCCATCGCCGGGATGGGCGCGTTATTTGCCGCCAGCGTGCGTGCACCGCTGACGGGTATCGTGCTGGTACTGGAGATGACCGATAATTATCAGCTGATTTTACCGATGATCATTACCTGTCTGGGCGCGACCCTGCTGGCGCAATTTCTGGGGGGTAAGCCCTTGTATTCCGCCATATTGACCCGCACCTTACAGAGGCAGGAACGTGAGAACGCGGAAAAAGCGCAGGGTGAGATCGCCGCTGAAGGCATCAATAAGCAGGACAGCGCAGCCAAAAATGCCCATACTTGAAGCATTAACTCAGGTATAAGATAATGAGTATATTATTCAGACAGTCAATCCGGCGGCCTGAACAAATGCGGATTGGGAGTGAGAAATTATGAGTGAAGCATTGTTGAATGAAACAACCGCGTTGCCGTTACAGTTTACTGAGGCCGCGGCGCGTAAGGTGAAAAACCTGATTTCCGACGAAGAAAACCCGAACCTGAAACTGCGCGTGTACATCACCGGTGGGGGTTGCAGCGGTTTCCAGTACGGTTTCACCTTTGACGACAAAATTAATGACGGCGACATGACCATCGAAAAAGCCGGTGTGGCGCTGGTGGTTGACCCGATGAGCCTGCAATATCTGGTTGGCGGTTCGGTGGATTATACCGAAGGTCTGGAAGGTTCACGTTTTGTGGTGACCAACCCGAATGCAAAAACGACATGCGGTTGCGGTTCTTCCTTTAGTATCTAAATATCCGTCTTAAAGAAAAAGCCCGTTTGCTATGCAGACGGGCTTTTTTTATGTTGAAACCGTCGGTGTGAACAGGGTGCTCAGGTAAGTGAGCATTCACAAGGGGGTTACCATTCGACAGTCACCAGCTTCGAACCGATGCTAATTCCCGGCACGGCATTAAGCATGATTTCGCTGATATGCGGTTGCATCATCGTGTGGCTGGCGCAGATGACGGAAGTGCCTGTGCGCGCAGCATCAATCTTGCAACCCGGCAGGATGGTCAGGCTGACGCCAATCTGACCGCCCGCCATGCCCGCAACAGCCGACAGCGGGATCAGTGCGAGCAGCGCACTGAGTAAAAGAGCTTTCATTATTGTTATTCCTGCTGGTGTAGTTCAACAAAATCAGCCTGGCTGAAAAGGTTATCGGTCTAAATTTTACGGCCTTTAATCCAGATTTCTTATGATCGGGAAATAAGTCACGTTTTTATCGTGTATCGCGCCGTTATTCTTATTATTTCGTCTGTAATACAAAGAGATAATGTTAAATCGAGGGCTGGCAACGTACGTAGGATTTTACGCCGGACATGTTACCAGATGACAGGGCAGAATTATTGATTTCGGTTAATAAAGCAACAATTCGGAAAAGCGCCATGCCGGTATTTCGCGGGGGCATGGCTAAATAGTTAGTAAGCATTCACCCCTGAGGCAAGGCTGCAAGCTGCGGGCAAAGTTGTTGTGCGGCAAGAAGAATACGCGGCCCTGCGCGGCTGAACCAGTCAGGATCCAGTGCGATAACCTGCGCGCTGAGCATGGAACGCCAGTAATCCTCGATCACCTGTTTTTGTGATTTTCCGCCCGATATAACAATAACCTGAGGATGACGGCTTAAAACCTGTTCCCGGCTGACCTGAGGCCAGGGCACACGACTGTCGGCGAAAATATTTTTTGCACCACAGACGTTAAGCACTTCACTTTGCATTGTGGTCGCGGCGGCAGTAAACAGCGGCTGGGTGCCGAACTGAATAAAGGCAGAAACCGGCTTTTGGCGATGATATTTCAGCTTCAGCGCCTGCCATTGCTGGCGAAAATCAGCAGCGGCGCGTTTTGCGCTTTCCGGAGAAGGGCTGTACGCCGCAAGTTGTTCCAGCGCTTGTGCCACCTGTTCCGCATTTTGCGGATCAAGATAGATAACGTGGATACCCAGCGAAATCAGCTGATCCAGCGGACGTTGCGGGTTACCGCCACGCCAGGCGAGAACTACATCAGGTTTCAGCGTCACAATACGTTCGACGTTGATTCCCTGCCAGTTCGCCACCTGCTCAAGCTTGCTGGCCTGTGGCGGGTAATCGGAGTAAGCACTAACTCCGATTACCTGATCGCCCAGACCGGCGGCAAATGCCAGTTCTGTCAGATTGGGTGCCAGACTGATCACCCGTTGGGCCGGCGCCGCAGTTGCTGCCACAGGCAGCAGCAGGCAACTCAGTATGAGGCCGAACCGGCGCATCATTATTCTTCGCCAGCCGCCAGCGCTGTCAGCATCGCATCTACCATCAGGGTGGATTGCTGTGCGGCAACCACCAGGAATTCTTCAAAGCTCAGGTGGGATTCACCATCAGCAACATCAGAAATTGCGCGAACGACCACGAACGGGGTACCGAACAGGTGGCAAACGTGACCGATAGCCGCGGCTTCCATTTCGACAGCAGCAACATTCGGGAAGGTTGCGCGGATACGTGCCAGAGGCGCTGCGCCATTGATGAACGCATCGCCACTGCAAACCAGACCGCGTACGGCGTTCAGGTTGAGTTCACGGATACAGTTTTCTGCCAGTTCAATCAGCGCCGGATCAGCAGTGAACGCAGGCGGGCAACCGGCCATCTGGCCCGGTTCATAGCCAAACGCGGTGACGTCAGCATCGTGATAACGCACTTCATCAGACACGACGATATCACCGACTTTCAGGGTTTTCGCCAGCCCGCCTGCGGAACCGGTATTGATCACCACGTCAGGACGGCAATGTTCCAGCAGCAATGTGGTGCCCATGGCGGCAGACACTTTACCAATGCCGGATTTAAGCAGCGCCACGTCCACACCGTTTAACTGGCCAGTATAGATTTCGCAGCCTGCGCGTTCGATAGTCTGACGGTTGATAATCTTGTCGCGCAGCAGGGTCACTTCCTGCTCCATTGCACCGATAATGCCTACTTTCATATGAATACTCGCAGATGTGGTTGGAATGAGCCGCAGCGTGTGCGGAATTGACGGTTTAATCACGAAAACAATGTGCGATAGTCTATCATGGCTAAAGGTAAGAAATAATCCGTTTGGGGTGCAGGTTGCTACTGCAAAAAGCGCGTCGGTTTGATGTGTGAGTGGCTGAAAAGGTGGGAAATCATGTCCGGGATCGATTTTAAAACGAAATTCAATTTTCAGCGTCCTTTCAGCGCCCCGATCGAGGCACGCGATGACTATGATGTCGTCCGTCAGTTCGAAAGCGATCGCGGGCGCATTATCAACTCGGCTGCCATCCGCCGTCTGCAACAAAAGACTCAGGTTTTTCCGCTGGAGAAAAATGCTGCCGTCCGCAGTCGTCTGACCCATTCCCTTGAAGTTCAGCAGGTTGGTCGTCACATCGCCAAAGAGATCCTCCACCGTTTGCGCAGGCAGAACAAGCTTGAGGCTTACGGGCTGGACGAGGTGACCGATCCCTTTGAAAGCGTGGTAGAAATGGCGTGCCTGATGCACGACATCGGTAATCCGCCATTTGGCCATTTTGGTGAATCCGCCATTAACAACTGGTTTGCTAAGCGGATGGACACCGCCGGTTGCGGCGAAACACCACAGGAAACGGATGCCTGTCTGGTGACGTGTTTGCGCCTGACGCCAGACGATGCTGAACTGAACCAGCTGCGCAGTAAAATCCGCTACGACCTGTCTAATTTTGAAGGCAATGCGCAGGCCATCCGGCTGGTCTTCACCTTGCTGAAACTCAATCTGACTTACAGCCAGACCGCCTGCATTCTGAAATATACCCGCCCTGCGTATTCAATGACTAAACTTCCTTCACATGATTACCTGATGAAAAAACCGGGTTTTTATCTGGCGGAAGAGCCGTTCATCAAAAAACTGCGCAGTGAACTCGGGCTGGGTGAATTTAACCGCTTTCCGCTTACCTACATTATGGAAGCGGCCGATGATATTTCTTACTGCATTGCCGATCTGGAAGATGCGGTTGAGAAAAGTATTTTCAGCGTGGAACAGCTTTATAATTATCTGTGCCGTGAGTGGGGCGCGATAGAGAAAAATGACTTCTTCGATAAAGTGGTTCGCACTGCTTACGAGAAAATGGATAAAGCGAAAACGTTCCGTAATCCGGTGGATTACTTCTTTATGGAGCTGCGCGTTCAGACAGTGAAACAACTGGTGCCGCATGCTGCCCGCCGGTTCATTGATAATATAGAAGATATTTATCAGGGCACCTTTAATCATGCGTTGCTGGAAGATGACAGCCAGGCCAACCGGTTGTTAGAGATTTATAAAGCGGTGGCCTTCAAACAGGTATTCAATCATCACGAAGTGGAGGAGCTGGAATTACAAGGCTATCGGGTGATCAGCGGATTACTTGATATTTATAGCCCGTTGCTGGATATGCCATTGACCGATTTTAACCAGCTAGTTCAGGAGGATACGCACAGGAAATATCCGATTGAAACCCGTCTGCTGCATAAGATTTCAGCCAAACATCGTCTGGCTTACAACAATGCCGTGGCGGCGCTGGAAGGATTACCGGTCGCGGAACATGCCGCGCAGGAGTTTTATTACCGTGCGCGAATGATTCAGGATTATATCAGCGGAATGACTGACCTTTATGCATACGATGAATACAGAAGACTCATGGCGGCTGAGTAATTTGTTTTAAAAAGACAAATTGAACTCTCTTTAATTTTCTTTACGGAACTGTTTGAAAAAACGCCATTTGTAAATGCTGACAATAATTTTTTACCATTGTCATTTCGACCCTGATGAACTTCACGCTATTAATACCATCTCAGTATCACGACTACCAAGCAATGCGACTATTTTGGTTGCCACAATAATTTTAAGAGATCCTGAAAAATGAAAAAATCGAGTTTATTCCTCAGCGCATTAGCGTTAAGCATCGGTATGGCAATGGCCCCGGTTTCTTCTGCACTGGCTGCTGAAACTGCGTCTTCCAGCACCAGCACCACTCAGCTTCCCAGCCTGGCACCTATGCTTGAAAAAGTGATGCCATCGGTGGTGAGTGTCAACGTTGAAGGCAGTGCTCCGGTAAAAACACCACGCATGGGTCAGCAGTTCCAGCAATTCTTTGGTCAGAATTCGCCGCTGTGCCAGGACGGTTCGCCGTTCCAGGGTTCTCCGGTATGTCAGGGCGGCGGTCAGGGGCCTGACGGTCAGCCTGCGCCTGAACAGAAAGAAGATTTCCGCGCGCTGGGTTCCGGCGTCATCATTGATGCCGACAAAGGTTATGTGGTCACCAACAACCACGTCGTTGATAACGCAACCAAAATCAGCGTACAGCTAAACGATGGCCGTAAGTTCGACGCCAAAGTCATCGGCAAGGACCCGCGTTCTGATATCGCGGTGATTCAGTTACAGAATGCGAAAAACCTGACGGCCATTAAGATGGCGGATTCCGAACAACTGCGTGTGGGCGATTACACCGTGGCTATCGGTAACCCGTATGGTCTGGGCGAAACCGTGACTTCCGGTATCGTTTCTGCACTGGGTCGTTCCGGCCTGAATATTGAGAACTACGAAAACTTCATCCAGACGGATGCCGCGATCAACCGCGGTAACTCCGGTGGTGCGCTGGTGAACCTGAATGGTGAACTGATTGGCCTTAACACGGCGATCCTGGCACCGGACGGCGGCAACATCGGTATCGGTTTTGCGATCCCAAGTAACATGGTGAAAAACCTGTCCAAACAAATGATCGAATTCGGTCAGGTGAAACGCGGCGAACTGGGCATTATGGGGACCGAGCTGAACTCTGAACTGGCGAAAGCCATGAAAGTTGACGCACAGCGCGGTGCATTCATCAGTCAGGTCATGCCGAAATCTGCCGCAGAGAAAGCGGGCATTAAAGCCGGTGACGTGATCCTGAGCATGAACGGTAAACCGATCAGCAGCTTCGCCTCGTTCCGTGCTGATATCGGCACCCTGCCAATCGGCACCAAAGTGACGCTCGGCCTGCTGCGTGAAGGCAAACCGATGAACGTTGACGTGACCATTGAGCAAAGCACTCAGACATCGAAAATCGAATCCGGCAACATTTATACCGGCATCGAAGGGGCTGAACTGAGTAACGGTGCGGCAGGTGATCAGAAAGGTGTGAAAGTCGATGAAGTGAAGCCGGGTTCAACGGCCGCGCGCATCGGCCTGAAAAAAGGCGACGTCATTTTGGGTGTGAACCAGCAGAAAGTGACCAATCTGGGCGAGCTGCGTAAAATTCTCGACACCAAACCAAACGTTCTGGCGCTGGATATTCAGCGTGGTGATACCTCAATTTACCTGCTGGCGCAGTAATTTCCGCCTGCTATACCTCACACAAAGCACGCTCCCGCGTGCTTTTTTTTGCCTGTCTTTCAGGGACTCTCATCAATCATGTGGATTTTGCCGGGCCGGTTGGGCATTTGCTTAAAAATGTGATATTCCCCGCAACTTCAATAGGTGCTTTCGCTCTTTGGGCATTTGCATAATGTATGGGCATCGCGGCCTGAGTATGCTGTTTTAACAACGATAAAACAGCAAGGCAGGGGTTCCATGTCGGCATATCATCTCGATGCAAAGCTGGCGCAACAAATTGTTGCCCGCACAATGCAAATTATTGATAGTAATGTGAATGTCATGGATGGTCGCGGACGGATTATCGGCAGCGGCGATGATCAGCGTCTTGGTGAATTGCACGAAGGCGCACTGCTGGCGATTTCGCAGGAGCGCATTGTCGACATCGACGAGGGCGTTGCACGGCATTTGCACGGTGTACGTCCGGGCATCAACCTGCCGTTGCGTATCGACGGTCAGATCGTGGGCGTTATCGGCCTGACGGGCAATCCGTCCCAGTTGCGTCAGTATGGCGAGCTGGTGTGTATGACCGCCGAAATGATGCTCGAACAGGCGCGTCTGCTGCACATGCTGGCGCAGGACAGCCGTCTGCGGGAAGAACTGGTGCTTAACCTGATTCGTGTGGATGAACTGTCTCCGGCGCTGATGGAGTGGGCGCAGCGTCTGGGCATCGACCTCAACCGGCCACGTGTCGCGGCGGTGGTGGAAGTCGACAGCGGACAGCTCGGTGTGGACTCTGCCATGGCAGAACTGCAACAACTGCAAACTTTACTGACCACGCCGGAGCGTGACAATCTGATCGCTATCGTTTCCCTCACCGAAATGGTGGTGCTGAAACCGGCCCTGAACAGCTACGATCGCTGGGATCCGGAGGGCCACCGCCAGCGCATTGATCATCTGCTGTCGCGCATGACCGAAACTGGTCGTCTGCGCGTGCGCATTTCCCTTGGCAACTTTTTTACCGGCCCTGGCAGCATCGCCCGTTCTTATCGCACCGCACGTACCACCATGAGTGTGGGCAAACAGCGGATGCCGGAACAGCGGTGTTACTTCTATCAGGATCTGATCTTACCCGTGCTGCTCGACAGCCTGCGTGGCGGCTGGCAGGCCGATGAACTGGTGCGTCCGCTGGCGCGTCTGAAAGCGACGGATGGCAACGGATTACTGCGCCGCACACTGACGTCGTGGTTCCACCATAATGTTCAGCCGACCGCTACGTCTAAGGCACTGTATATTCATCGTAATACGCTGGAATATCGCCTCAACCGTATCTCGGAATTAACCGGCCTGGATCTGGGGAACTTCGACGATCGTTTATTGCTGTACGTGGCCCTGCAATTAGATAACAACCATCTGTGACCGCCATCACAGCCGTTTCATTTTTTGTGAAACAACTCGCACGTCGCTGGGCATTTGCCTCAGGATAAATGCAAAGGGCTATTTATGCTTGGTTGATTGCCCAATGAGTAAAGGGAATGTTGTTCATATACTGGCTGCGTTCCTTCCTCTCTGAACCCTACAGTTCTGTGAATGGAATGACTTTTATCTCTGTTTAGAGGCGTTGTCATTAATTCCGGAGAACACCATGGAAACTACCGTTTCAGCAGCCAGTGCCGTCAAAAAAAGAACTAACGCGCGCTACTGGATAGTGGTGATGTTATTTATTGTCACCTCATTTAATTACGGCGATCGTGCCACGTTATCCATTGCCGGTTCGGCGATGGCCAAAGATATCGGGCTGGATTCCGTCGGGATGGGTTATATCTTCTCGGCATTTTCCTGGGCATATGTCATCGGGCAAATACCCGGTGGCTGGCTGCTCGATAAATTCGGTTCGAAAAAAGTTTATTTCTACAGCATTTTCATCTGGTCGTTATTCACCCTGCTGCAAGGCTTTGTCGATGTCTTCAGCGGCTTCGGCATTGTGGTATCGCTGTTTGCTTTACGTTTTCTGGTTGGCCTGGCCGAAGCGCCGTCCTTCCCCGGCAACAGCCGTATCGTCGCAGCCTGGTTCCCGGCTCAGGAACGTGGCACCGCAGTCTCTATTTTTAACTCAGCGCAGTACTTCGCCACGGTTATTTTCGCCCCGATCATGGGCTGGCTGACGCACGAAGTGGGCTGGTCACACGTCTTCTTCTTCATGGGCGGTCTGGGGATCGTGCTGAGTTTCATCTGGCTGAAAGTGATCCACGATCCGAAAGATCATCCGGGCGTAAATCAGGCCGAACTTGATTACATGGAAGCCGGTGGTGCGCTGATCAATATGGATCAGAAAATCACCAAAAAAGCCGTCGTAAAAGGCGAAAAAACCTTCCAGATGAAACAGTTACTGAAATCCCGCATGATGATTGGCATTTACATCGGCCAGTACTGTATCAACGCGCTGACCTATTTCTTCATCACCTGGTTCCCGGTGTATCTGGTTCAGGCGCGCGGTATGTCGATACTTAAAGCAGGCATGGTGGCCTCAGTACCGGCGATTTGCGGATTCCTCGGCGGCGTACTGGGTGGAATTATCTCCGACTGGCTGATGCGCAGAACCAGCAACCTGACACTGTCGCGTAAGGCTCCGATTGTGATCGGTATGCTGTTGTCGATGTCGATGATTTTCTGCAACTACGTCGATACCGAATGGATGGTGGTTGGCATTATGGCATTCGCCTTCTTCGGTAAAGGTCTGGGTGCGCTGGGCTGGGCGGTAATGGCCGATACCGCACCGAAAGAAATCAGCGGGCTGAGCGGCGGATTGTTCAACATGTTCGGTAACGTCTCCGGCATCATCACGCCGATCGCTATCGGCTACATTATCGGGACCACCGGTTCCTTCAACGGCGCGCTGATTTATGTCGGCATCCACGCACTGCTCGCCGTTGTCAGTTACGTGTTTATTGTCGGAAAAATCGAACGTATTCAGCTTCGCCCGTACCACGGTACAGGCACAGTAAAAGGGGAAAGATGATGAGTACGCAATCCTCACCGGTTATCACGGATATGCAGGTCATTCCTGTGGCAGGGCATGACAGCATGCTGATGAATATTGGTGGCGCGCACGGTGCTTACTTCACCCGCAATATCGTTATCCTCAAGGACAGCGCCGGGAACACCGGTGTCGGCGAAGCGCCGGGCGGGGAGGTGATTTACAACACGCTGGTGGAGGCCATTGCTCAGGTAAAAGGCCAGGAAGTGGCGCGCATGAACCGGCTGGTGCATCAGATCCACGTCGGCAATCAGTCATCGGATTTTGACTCTTTCGGTAAAGGTGCGTGGACGTTCGAACTGCGCGTTAACGCCGTCGCCGCACTGGAAGCCGCGCTGCTGGATCTGATGGGCAAATTCCTCGGCGTGCCGGTGTGTGAACTGCTCGGGCCGGGCAAACAGCGCGACGAAGTCACGGTGCTCGGTTATCTGTTTTATATCGGTGACCGGCAGAAAACCGATTTGCCGTATCAGGAAGGGGAACGCAGCCATCACGACTGGTATCACCTGCGTCATCAGGAAGCGATGAACAGTGAGGCGGTGGTGCGGCTGGCCGAAGCGGCGCAGGATCGCTATGGCTTCAAAGATTTCAAACTCAAAGGCGGCGTGCTGCCGGGCGAGCAGGAGATCGAGGCGGTTAAAGCACTGGCAAAACGCTTCCCGGATGCGCGGATCACGGTTGATCCGAACGGCGCGTGGCTGCTGGATGAAGCAATCGACCTGTGCAAAGACCTGCACGGTATCCTCAGCTATGCCGAAGATCCGTGCGGTGCGGAGCAAGGTTTTTCCGGCCGCGAAGTGATGGCGGAATTCCGCCGTGCCACCGGTTTGCCGGTCGCCACAAACATGATTGCCACTAACTGGCGCGAGATGCAGCACGCGGTGATGTTGCAGTCGGTGGATATTCCGCTGGCGGATCCGCATTTCTGGACCATGCATGGCGCGGTGCGGGTCGCACAACTTTGCGATGAGTGGGGTCTGACGTGGGGCTGCCATTCGAATAACCATTTCGACATTTCGCTGGCGATGTTTACCCATGTCGGTGCAGCCGTACCGGGTAAACCGACAGCGATAGATACGCACTGGATCTGGCAGGAAGGCAACCAGCGCCTGACCAAAGAGCCGCTGCAAATTGTGAACGGGAAAATCAAAGTGCCTGAAAAACCGGGGCTGGGCGTGGAGATCGACATGGATCAAATCCATCGCGCCCACGAGCTGCACCGGAAACTGCCGACCGGTGCGCGCAACGATGCCGCCGCGATGCAGTATCTGATCCCCGGCTGGACATTCGATCGCAAGCGCCCGGCACTGGGGCGTGGTTAACGGAATCTGAATTCACTAAGGAGTAAGCATGACCTCTTCATCTACACCTAAAATTGTCTCCATGCAGGTGATCCCGGTGGCCGGGCACGACAGCATGTTGCTTAATCTCAGCGGCGCACATGCCCCTTTCTTCACCCGCAACATCCTGATCCTCAAGGACAGCAGCGGTAACACCGGCGTCGGTGAAGTGCCGGGCGGCGAGAAAATTCGTCAGACGCTGGATGATTCCGCGTTGCTGGTGATTGGCAAAACGCTGGGTGAATACAAAAATGTGATGACCGCCGTGCGGGAAAAATTCGCCGACCGTGATGCCTCTGGCCGCGGTTTGCAGACTTTTGATTTGCGTACCACTATCCACGTCGTGACGGCGATCGAAGCCGCGATGCTGGACTTGCTCGGCAAACATCTGGGCGTCACCGTGGCATCATTGCTGGGCGACGGGCAGCAACGTGATGAAGTCGAAATGCTCGGCTATCTGTTCTACGTCGGCGACCGCAACAAAACCTCACTGGGCTATCAGAGCCAGCCGGGCGACAGTTGCGACTGGTATCGCCTGCGCCATGAAGAGGCGCTGACACCGGCGGCGGTAGTGCGTCTGGCGGAAGCAGCATATGAAAAATACGGCTTTAATGATTTCAAACTGAAAGGCGGCGTACTGGCAGGCAGCGAAGAGGCCGAAGCCGTGACGGCGCTGGCGCAACGCTTCCCGCAGGCGCGGATCACGCTTGATCCTAACGGTGCCTGGTCGCTGAATGAAGCGATTGCGCTCGGCAAACAACTGCGCGGTGTGCTGGCGTATGCGGAAGATCCATGCGGTGCAGAGCAGGGTTTCTCCGGGCGCGAAGTGATGGCCGAATTCCGTCAGGCAACCGGCCTGCCGACGGCCACTAATATGATCGCCACCGACTGGCGTCAGATGGGGCATACCATCCAGCTGAAATCCGTGGATATTCCGCTGGCGGATCCGCACTTCTGGACGATGCAGGGGTCAGTTCGCGTCGCGCAGATGTGCCACGAATGGGGGCTGACCTGGGGTTCGCACTCTAACAATCACTTTGATATTTCACTGGCGATGTTTACCCAGGTGGCCGCCGCTGCGCCGGGTAAAATCACTGCCATCGATACGCACTGGATCTGGCAGGAAGGCAATCAGCGCCTGACCAAAGAACCGTTGCAGATCAAAGGCGGTAAGGTGCGCGTGCCGGAACAACCGGGTCTGGGCGTTGAGCTGGATATGGATCAGGTGATGAAGGCGCACGAGCTGTACAAAGGCATGGGGCTGGGTGCCCGTGACGATGCGCAGGGCATGCAGTTCCTGGTACCGGACTGGAAGTTTGATCCGAAAAAACCGTGTCTGGTGCGGTAAGTGATATGCAACTATAAAAAAGCCTCTCCGGTGAGAGGCTTTTTACGTTCTGACAGGAAACTCAGCCCCGTGCGTGTGCCGCGGCCTTTTCTATCTGTTCATCCGAAGGGCGTACACCGGTATACAGCACGAACTGCTCGACGGCCTGAAGTGTGGCGACTTCCGCACCGGTAATCACTTTCTTGCCGTGTTCGCGGCCGTAGCGGATCAGCGGGGTTTCTACCGGCAGCGCGACGACGTCAAAGACGATGCTGGCGCGGTCAATCACCGCCGGTTCAAAGGCCAGTGAATCCACTTCCGGCCCGCCCGCCATGCCGATTGGCGTGACATTCACCACCATATCGACGGCAACATCGCCGACTTCTGCTTTCCATTCATAACCATATTCTTCCGCCAGCGCACGGCCGTTAGCTTCGTTGCGGGCAATGATGTAGCCCTTTTTGAAACCGGCATCACGAATGGCCGCGACCACGGCTTTGCCCATGCCGCCGCTGCCGCGCAGGGCGAAAACGGCATCACGCGGCACCTGATGGCTGTCGAGCAGTTTGGCGACCGCGATGTAATCCGTGTTGTAGGCGCGCAGGAAGCCGTCGTCATTGACGATGGTATTCACCGACTGAATGGCTGTCGCGGAAGGATCCAACTCATCGAGGAAAGGAATGCAGGCTTCCTTGAACGGCATCGAGACCGCGCAGCCGCGAATACCCAGTGCGCGTACGCCTTTCACCGCGGCTTCGATGTCTTGGGTGGAAAATGCTTTGTAGACGAAGTTCAGGTCTAATGCCTGATAAAGGCTGTTATGAAAACGGGTACCGAAATTGCCCGGACGACCGGAAAGGGACATACACAACTGCGTGTCTTTGTTAATTTCCCGACTCATTTCATTCTCCTTTTAAGATGTTCTTTATGACCTTACGGCCTCTTAATGAACCTTAGCTGAAACGATCCGCCCCGACAATCTGCCTCTGTCTCAAATCGGCTGTTATACTTAACAGATGCGTGAACACGGAGGCTGATATGAATTTGGACTTGTTTGATCACCCCGATTTTCACCCCAACTGGCGCGAAGAACTGTGCCCGGGCGCGGTGGTATTGCGCGGTGCGGCGCTGGCAGAGGATGTCGCATTGCTGGCGGAAATCGACCGGATCGCCGGGCTGGTGCCTTTTCAGTATCGCGCCACGCCGGGCGGTTATGCGATGTCGGTGGCAATGACCAATTGCGGTGATGTCGGTTGGGTGACGGACAGGGCGGGTTATCGCTACCAGGCCACCTCGCCGGAAAGTCATCAGCAATGGCCGCCGATGCCGGAATTGTTTCGTTCGCTTGCCGTCAGCGCGGCGGAACAGGCGGGTTTTGCAGGCTTTGAGCCGGATGCCTGTCTGATCAACCGCTATCAGCCGGGGGCGAAAATGAGCCTGCATCAGGACAAAGACGAGCACGATTTCGGCCAGCCGATCGTCTCTGTCTCACTGGGCTTACCGGCTGTTTTCCAGTTTGGCGGCATGGAGCGCAGTGATAAAACCCAGCGTGTGCCGCTGATGCATGGCGATATTGTGGTGTGGGGCGGCCCGTCGCGGCTGCGTTATCACGGCGTATTGCCACTGAAAGCGGGCGAGCATCCGCTGACCGGATCGTACCGGTTTAATCTTACGTTCCGTAAAGCGACGTAATTCCGTGGGGATCAGGCCGTAAAGCACAGGACTTTGTCCGCATTCTGCTTTACACTGCCGCCCTGCAAAAAATGACATGTTGAATAAATAATTACTTAGGCGGTAAGCGATGAACGGCGTAATCACAACCTGGTTTGAAGATAAAGGTTTCGGTTTTATCAAAGATGAAAACGGCGATAACCGTTATTTCCACGTGATTAAAGTTGCAAACCCTGAGCTGATTAAAAAAGATGCGGCAGTCACCTTTGAGCCGACCACCAACAACAAAGGCCTTTCCGCCTTTGCGGTGAAAGTCGAGCCGGAGAGCAAATACATCTTTATTGCCGGTGAGCGTATCAAAATCACCAGCATCAAATCCTTCCTGGCGTTTAACGAAGAGGTTCCTGCTGAAACCAAAATCGACAAAGAAAACGCTGTGCTTTCCGTCGGATTGTTGATGAACCGTATCCGCCCGCAGGAAGAAGAAAAAAAAGCGGAGATGCGCACCATGAAAAAGTTGCTGATCACCACTTTCCAGAACAGCACCTATGTGTTCACTGAAGATGAAATTGACGTGGATGCCACCGTCAAGACGCTGAAAGCGCTGTAACATCCCTTCTCAAACCGGTGCACATCCGTGGCACCGGTTCTGCTTTCCCTTCTTTCTTAATACGTCACCGTGACCGTCACCATATCGCTGTAGTTACCTGCGGGCTGATTGCTTTGCGCCAGATTTACGGATGCGGTATACGGAAACGATTGTGAAGTGCCGGTGCCGGTCGCGCTGCTATCGGTGGAAGCCGTCCATACCGTGCTGTCACCTTTAAATATCTGATATTGCAGATAACGGGTGGTGCCGCCGACGGTGGAGGCCATCTGCCGGTATTGTCCGGACACCGGCACGCTGCTGGTCAGGTTGACGGAATAGCTGGCGTTCAGGGTGCAGCGTACGCTGATAGTATTTGCCACCACTGTGGTCAGGCCGGAAGGCAGTGCAGCACTGCCGAAACCCACATTGGGCGCGCTGTCGATATAACAGAAATTGGTGACATTGAGCGTCAGGGCGACATTGCCCGACACGTTACCGGAGTCTGCGAGACACAGTAAGGTGCCGATAGCCACTGAACACATATTCCATGTCCATGAGATGGGAATGACATCGGTATAAGTGCCTGCGGCCAGATTGGAAATGGCGACCGGCCGGACGTAGAGAGGTAAGGTGCTGTTGGGGCCGGAAAACAAGCCGAGTAATCCCAGCGCCGTGGTGCTGCTCCAGCTGATGGTATCGCCCTGATTATAAACGGCACTGCAGCTGGCATCCTTGCACAGGCTGTAGGGTAAATACTGCCCCGTTGTCCCGCTGTAAAGTCTGGGCTGCGAATTGCTGGGATGCTGAGTCACGCCGATAAACGCGGTGATGGTATTGGTGCCTGCGATGTTAAGCAGCCCGCCAGTACAACTTAATCCGCTGCCCCCTGAGGTGATCAGCGGCGATGAACTGACTGCAAACGAGTTTTGTGTGCCCAGCGTAATGCTCCCGGGCGCCGTCGTGCATCCCGCTTTTGCCCACCACGTTGTACCCAGCAACAGCATCAGCAATAATCCGCGATGCATCTGCTGCCTGAAAATCCTCATGATTTATCTCCTGCCGTTGTTTTCGCTGTGCCGCCGGGGCATGTCAGCGGGCCGACCTGCTCAATGCTGTGACGGGCAGGGTTCAGGGTGAAACTGACCCGGCATAGCGAATGATCTTCCGTCTGGATATTCAGCACGTTGTTTTCCTGTAAGTGCGAGAAGTACACCAGCCCGTCGTAACCGGTGACGGTGGTCTGTTCTGTGTTTTGTTCCGTGACCAGCGTGCCGGGTTTCAGCGGCTGTCCGGCGGCGTCATGCAGGGTGATATTGGCGGACAGCACTTTCTCGACGCTGAATTTCACCACCACGCCGCTGCCTTGTTTCACCGCGATGCGGTCATTGACGTTATTGGTGACCACGTCGGCGGGCAGCGGCAGGGTGTCGATTTCCACTTTGGCCGGATAATACGAACTGACGGTCGGGATCAGCAGGTGGCCGTTTTTATCGGTTTTGCCCATTTTCTGATTCTCGAACAGCACGGGAACATCCGCGTAATGATCGGTATCCACCACGATAAAGGCATCATTGATCTTATCCGACAGGAACCAGTCGTTCGCCATAAACACCACGGATCCGCTCAGATCTGCCCAGTGGGTGTAATCGCCCCGATTGCCGTAGAACCCACCCTGCAGGGTCGCGTAGCGGGATTTCCAGGTGGCGTCGGCCTGCTGATACGGATTGTTGCCGCCGCTGTAAGCCAGATTCCAGCCCAGACCGCCGTCGGTGGGCGTCGCCTTGCTGGCGCCGGTTTGCTCCTGATAATTACCCGCACTGTCGCGCTGTACGCCCGCATTCATATTGATGTTGGTGCCAATCGGAATGATGAACTGCAACTGCGCGCTGTAGCCGGTATCGCCCAGCGTTTTATTGAGGGATAAAAACATGCTGCTTTGTCCCCACAGCGAGCGGCTGTAAGAAAAATTCACCAGCCGCGTATGCGAATTGTCATAGGCTTCGACATCGTAATACCCGATGCCCATCGTGCCGTTAGCGTTCCCGAACGGCGACGCGCTGAACGTCACCTGATCTGCCTGACGGCTTAACCGCGTGTCGCTGGTGTAAGACGTGATGTCCTGATAACCCGCCGTGCGTTTTGAGCGCAGAGCAGACAGGCTGAATACCGTCGAATAGTAGGAATAGCCCAGCGTGTATTGGCTGCCGTCTTTTTTATCGGTCACGTTCTCGCCCCGCGCACGGTCGGCTTTACTCTGGCTGCCTGAAACACTCAGAGTGCCCCAGGTACTGACCGCGATATCGGTGCCCAATCCACCCAGCGCCAGACCCTGTACGATTTCGGAATGGCCGGACAGCGTCAGGTAATCGCTCAGCCCGTATCGGTAAATCCCGCTGAATGCGGCATCTGAATAGTCGCCGTTGGTGACGCCATAATTGTTACGTACAGCCCCGAGCGAGAAATCGAAATCGCTGAGGCTTTTGCGCAGCAACGTGTTGGAAACATAAAACGGCACGCTGGTCGAGACCTGACGTCCGACCGCATCGGTGGTCACGATCGTCGCTTCACCGGCGCCATTGATATACGGCACGTTGGTCAGGGTAAAAGGCCCGGAATTGAGGTTATTACTGCTGGCCTTGTAGCCGTTCAGAAACAAATCAACCGTGGTCGGTACCGCCGCCGTGCCGCTGTATTGCAGCAACGGGTAGGTCACCAGATCCGGACGCACGCCAAAGTTACGGCTGATACGCAGGCCGCCCATGCGCGCCGAGTTACTCCACGTCAGGGAATCGCTGACGAAATCCCCGACCTGATAGCTGATCAGATTTTTCTCGTCGGTGAACCGCCAGAAGGTGTCGTAACGCAGATAGCCGTCCTGCGTGGTCTGGCCGCCGTTGCTGTTGTCGGCGTTATCAATGTTGTAGCGGTAAGTGCCGGTATTGGTGACCAGTCCGAGGCTGCTGAATAACCGTTGCTCCATCCAGGTGGCGACAGACTTCGCACCGCCGGGCGGATCGGTGTAGTACGAATCATAGTTAAACAACAGGCCGGTGCTGCTTTGCGACGGCGTGTAATTCATCAGCGGATCGCCGCTGACATTCTGGTTCGGCAGCCAGGCATCTGGCACCGTTAACACCAGTTGCTGGGTGGCCGAATCGTATCTGGCTTTTACGTCCGGCAATTCACCGACATTGATCAGCCCCTGCCGGCCATTAATGTGGATGTGATTCTTCGCCAGAACACCGGCTTCGACGAAGTAGGCGTTATTGCGATACGTCACCGGCACGACCTGATTATCCGTCTGACCGTTGACCACAACCGACAGATAAAACATGGCGTCCGTGACCACCGGTGCCGCACGCGGGGCATCAGGCAGTGAAGAATATTCCTGCGCCTGTGCACTGAGCGTACTCAGGCATATCAGGCACAGGCTTCCCCGGAAATAAAGCGGTCGCTGATGACCTTCCCGGAGAAAACGTCTGATTGTCATTCGTTGCGGCTCCTGCTGTTACTGGCCGCGTGGAATGACAATCGGTTGGGTGTTATCGGCAATCTGCGCATTGAGTTGCGCCCCTGGCGTCATACCTGCGGGCACCGGCCAGCGCATTTGTTGTCCCGGCAATACATAACCCATAAAACCGCCCACCATGGTTTTTACGCCTTGTTTCTGGTTACCCGTCACCGACCAGAAAACGTTACTCAGGCGTGCATGGACGAGGCCGGTATTACGCACCTGCAAATAGGTTTTCCCGCCCTCGGACACCGTACGCCAGTTGAGGATCGGGCGCGTCGCCGTGGAAGGGTCGCGTTTCATATCCGCGCGATCGTTGGTCCACAAATTGCCGCCATCCATAAACAGCGGCAGTAAATAACGCATCTGCAATTGCAGACCGACGACCGCTTTGTCCTTACCCTGCGCGGAATCGTTCAGCGGAGAAGGGATTTCATCAATAATGATGCGATACGCCTGCTCGGTATTGGCCGGAACCGGGATATTGCGGATCAGGCGGATCAACTGACGCTGCCCCGGTGGCACGGTAGCAAATGGCGGGCTGGCGACCACGTTGGTCTGATCGGCATACTTCTCGTTAAAATTCTCCTGCTTCCAGGCCAGTACGCGCACCTGCAAGGACACCGGTTCTGCGCCACGGTTTTCCAGCCACAGGGCAGATCCGTTCTGATCGGATTCAATAATCTGATAGACCGGCCAGACCAGCACCGAACTGGCAGCCTGTGCGTTCACGCAAGACAGAAAGGCACCGAGCAATGCGGCGGTAGTGAAAAGGCGTAGAAACAGTGTCTTCATATTTTTATATCCTGGTGATTCAATAAGTTAACGTGACGGTAACGGTGTCGGTATACGTCCCGGCGGAAGGCAGAGGGGTCACAGCGTATAAACGTGCATAAACCGGGTAGGTTTGCGAGGTATCCGGAAAACTGGGGATGGACATCACCAGCGCGCCATTGCCCCAGACCAGACTGCGGGCGGCATCGCGGAAAAGCTGGTAGCCCAGCAGATCGGTATTGGTGGTGTTTTGCATATAGCGACGTGTGGCGGTGCCACCGTGAGTGCCGTAATCCATGGCAATACTGACGGAGGTACCCGGCGTGCAGGTGACGACCACAGAACCTGCGCCCGTGCTGCTGACAATATCGACGTTGCTGGTGATGTCCGACAGAGAGCCGAAGTTGAGGGTGCCGAGACTGGAGATCGGGCTGGCAAGCGAGCTGCCAAATACGCAGCCATTGGTGAGGGTCGCCGAAACGGTAAACGTCGTGGTTGCCGTGGCGGCATGCGCTGAACTGCACAATATCAGCAGCAATAACATCATCGGTAATAACACGGGCGGAAAACGCAGTCTGGCAGGCATCGTCACCTCTACCAGAATACGGTGACATTCACCGTATCCTGATAAACACCGGCGGCAGGCGTGGTCTGTGCCGGAACGCGGCCATAGACCGTGCTCCACTGATCCGCGCCGTTACCGGTGCCGCTGACGCCGGTGGTGTTGTCCCACACGGTGGTGCGTGCCGCCGAGGTGTAAAGGTTGTACTGCAGCGTCTCGGCGCTGTTGGTGGTATTGACCATTCTGCGGGCGGTAACCACACCGCTGCTGCCGCCATCCATGACAATTTTGTAGGTCAGCCCGCTCACACATTTTACGCGGATCGAACCCGCCAGTTGTGTGCTGGTAGCATTCACCGCGCTGCTGAGCGACGCATAATTGCCAAAATTCAGCGTACCGAAACGGGTGCTGCCGGACGTCGTGGTTCCCGCTTCACAGGCGGGCAGCAACGTGGCACTGATGCCTATCGTTGCCGCCTGACTCAGCGGAATGTGCAACTGCACCGACACCAGCAGGGTGGCAGGCAGTAGCCGCAGTACCTTGATGTCCATGATTTTTCCTTCCTTGAACCGAAAGCCAGTCAGAGCCGGAACCGGCGCTGAGGGAAAAACGCTTACCAGGAAAGAGTGGCAACAACGGTATCGTTATAGGTTCCTGCAGCCGGCGTGGTGCTGGTCTGGTCAGCAGGCAGCACACGACCGTAAATCGGGATATTTTGCGCCGTGGTCCCTGTTGTGAGCGTAATTGGCGTATTAATCGCGATTTCGGTGGTACGTGCGGTATCGGAATAGAGGCGGTAAGGAATACTGTTGCCGCTGGATGTCATGGAACGCAGCCCGCCGGTTGCCGCCAGTCCGCCGTTCAGTGACAGCGTCGGGGTCAGTCCTGTGCTACAGGCGATGGTGACGGCACCGGTGCCGTCAGCGCCGAATACGGTCCCGTTAATAACGCTGGTCAGATCCGCGTAGTTACCAAAATTCAGCGTACCCCACTGGTTGGTTCCCCCCGTTGATGTGCCGTTACCGACAGTACAACCTGTGCTGATGGTGAGCTGAACGCCTACCTGGCCTGTTAAGGTACCGGCGGCCTGTGCACCTGCGACTAAAGTCAGCGTCGCCGCAGAAAGCACGGCCAGTAATAATGATTTTTTTTCGCCCATGATGACTCCCAAAATAACTTACACGGATGTGTATTCATGCAACGGCGTTGCATGTGGAAATCCTCTGGTGGTTAATAGTTAACGCAAAAAAACGGCAAGAAAAGCCGGTAATAAACAGCGTGCAGGCCGGGTATTATGTTTTCCCTTCACAACGGAGCGGAGCCCTGACCTTATGTGCATGATGAAAAACGCAGTCATGGTTAAATATAAGTTAATAAATTTACCTTAAGGGACTCTTTTCATTATTTTTGTCAATAAGGATAAAAATTCTATAAATTACAAATTATAAAATTTTAATCCTGTTTATATTGATTTTTATTGGTTAATTATTGTGTTACCTAAACAAAAAGATGAAGGTGTTTAACATTTACTTTTGTATGGACATGGGTTTCTTTCCGCGATTGGTTAACAGTGCTACTGATGTTTACCGCGCAGCGCCAGCAACACCAGCAGCGCAGAGAACAGCGTAATCGCCATCAGACACAACAGTAAGGGATGCAATGAGACGGCATAAAGCTGCTGAAGCTGTGCCGTACTGGCTTGTGTAATAAGCTGCTGTGCCACGGTAAGATTACCGGTCGCCAGCCGTTGCGCCGCCTGGCTGATGGCCTCCGGACTGATCGCATCGCCGGTAAAGCGGGCCGCCAGTGCGTTGTGCGTTAACATCGACAGAATAGCGCCGACAATCGCCAGCGAGATGCCTTCTCCGGCCACGCGTGTGGTGCTGAAAATGCCGGTTGCCATGCCCGCCCGTTCTTTCGGCACGACGCTCACCGACAGTCCATCCATCAGCCCCCATGGCAAACCGGTACCGATGCCGACAACCACCATCGGCGCAATCATGCCTGTGACATCCTGCGCCAGCACCGCCTGACTGAGCCAGCCCAAACCGGCGGCGGCAATCACCAAACCTGATGTGCACAACACGCCTGCCGAAATCCAGCGCGTCAGCCACGCGGCCAGCAGTGGCACAATCAGCATCGGGACAGAAAGTGCCATCATCATCAGCCCGGCGCGTTCTTCGCTCAGTCCGGAGACCCCGATAAACAGCATCGGCAACACCACCAGCAGCACCACGAAACAGAAACCCGTCGCCAGCGGAAGTGCCTGCACACCGATAAAACGGATATAACGGAACAGGGATAAATCCAGCATCGGGTTTTTCACCCGCAGCTCAACAACCACAAATACCGCCAGCAACAGCGCCGCGCCTCCCAGCAGGGAAAGTACCCGTGTACTGTGCAGACCAGACTGTGGAATTTCCATCAGCGCCCAGGTCAGCAATGCCAGCATGGCGGTAAAGGACAGCGTCCCCGGCCAGTCGATGCCGGATGCCTGCGGATTCCGCGTTTCACGCATTTTTCCGGCGCCCGCTATCAGGGAAAGAACGGCAATCACCGTCGCGGAGAAAAACACCGAACGCCAGCCGAAGTTTGCGATAAGCACGCCTGCGAGAAAGGGGCCGAAGGCCAGTCCGACGCCAAAACTGCTGCCCATCAGGCTGAAAGCCCGGGTACGCGCTGCGCCATCGAATTCCTGCGCCAAAGCAGCCGCACCACCGGCCAGCGCACCGGCAGCAGCAATACCCTGCGCGGCGCGCAGTAAATCAATCCACAGCAAACTGCTGCTGAAAGCCTGGAGTAACGACAACAGCGCAAACAGAGAAACGCCGCTGACGAACACTTTTTTGCGCCCCAGTTCATCGGCCAGCGCCCCGGCCGCCATCAGAAAACAGCCGAATGTGAGCATGAACGAATTGGTGATCCAGCTCAGTGCCTGCGCGCTGCCGCCGAGTTCACGGGCAATGGCGGGTGTTGCCACCGCACCGCTGACAAAATTGAGCGGCAAAATTACCGCCGCCAGACACACGGTAAATAGCACCTGCAGGCTGCCTGATGAAGATGAGGTCATTGTTCGCTTTCCTGATATTGGGGTATAACAGTGATGATAAATTGTCTTGAATATGGCGGAAACAGGTTGTAAGTCCGAGGATTGCGGACTAAATCGCTCGAATAAACAGGAGTGAAAATGGAAAATCTCAACGGCCTGCTGGCCTTTGTTCGCGCTGCCCAAAGTCAGAGTTTTGCCGCAGCAGCGGAGCGCATGGGCATTTCGGCCTCGGCGGTGGGGAAAAGCGTGGCGCGCCTTGAGGAAAAACTCAGTGTGCGACTCTTCAACCGCAGTACGCGGCGTATCAGCCTGACCGATGAGGGCCAGCTATTTTTTGAACGCTGCCAGCATATTGTTTCGCAACTGGAAGAGGCAGAACAGGAACTGGTACGGATCTCCGCTGTGCCGCGCGGCAAATTACGCATCACCGCGCCGGCTATCGGCTATCGCATACTGCTGCCGCATTTGCCGGAATTCCGTCAGCGTTATCCCGATGTTGAGCTGGATCTGGATTTCAGTGATCGCATGGTGGATGTCATTGATGAAGGATTTGATATCGCCATCCGCAGCGGCGAACTGAACAGTTCGCAGATGATGTCGCGCCGCCTCGGGCCGTTTCGTTTTGCGATTGTCGGCGCGCCACATTATCTCGCCAGGCATCCTGCGCCGCTTACGCCTGACGACCTTTATCAGCACGCTTGTCTGCGCTACCGCTTTCCGGGCAACGGACAATGGCAGGAATGGGAGATGACCAGCGTGACGCCGCCGGAACTGCCGCTGGCACTGAGCAGTAATAATCTGGAGTCGATTTTACAGGCGACGATACAGGGACTGGGGCTGGCGTATGTGCCGGAATTCATCGTGCGGCCATATCTTGAATCCGGTGAGCTTATTTCGGTACTGCCTGCGTATCTTAAAGAAGGCGGGAAGTTTTCGGTGGTCTGGCCAAGCAGCCGCCATATGCTGCCAAAAGTGCGGGTGTTTATTGATTTTCTGACCGAAAAACAGGTCCTGGGAGATATCACATCCGCATAAAAAAACGGGGCACAAGGCCCCGTGAGATGTTTTAACGCGCATCAGAACATGTCACCAAGAGATCAGATTTGCTTCCACTGTGACCATTCGCCGGTAAATTCGGCTTTGCCCGGCTGATTGCCCTGCGTCCAGTAGTTGGCCTGGTAGTCTTTACCGTTCAGGCTGACTTTGTCGCCGGTGTTGTACACTTTGCTGGCATCCCAGGTGGCATATTTGCCTGCCGGAGAAGGCGTTGGTGTAGGTTCTGGCGTTGGCACAGGCGTTGGCACAGGCGTTGGTTCCGGGGTCGGCACCGGTGTCGGCTCCGGTGTTGGTTCTGGCTCAACGGCTGCGTTACCCAGCACTGTTACCACGATGCTTTTCGATACCGATTTTTCACCGTGTTCATCGGTGACTACCAGTGTGAAGTTGAAGTCAGATTTACTGACCAGCTCTGGTGCGGTGAAGTCTGCGGAGACCGCATCGTACGAGGACAGTGCGATGGCGGCTGGTGCAGTCCATTTGTAGGTGAGTTTATCGTTGTCTTTATCGGCAGAACCTGCCGCGCTCAGACGCACTTTGGCACCGCTGAACACCTGCAGGGCAATATCACCGGTAGGCGCAGTATTGGTTTCTGAAGGGACTTCATCTTCCGGAACCTGACCGTCGATATTGACACCTTCAAAGTAGAAAGGCGCCATATCGATAACCTGATTCTGGATAGTACAACCCAGACCTTCGCGTGCCGCATTGACCAGCAGACCGTTGTCCTGATCGATAGTCCAGGTGAACAGTGCGCCCAGTCCTTTTTCAACCACATAACGGCCTTTTTCACGCACGGTACGTGGGGTATCAATGGACATGAAAATGCCGGTGTCTTTGTTATAAAGATAATCAGCATCAGCGACCTGATCGGTATACACCTGGAAGCCATTGCGTCCTGACTGATTTTCCAGATCCAGGTAGTTATTCACCATGTCGTACCATTCGGTGGTACCGCTTTCGAATGTACCGACGGTGGTTTTACCTTCAACAGGAGTATAGGTACCTTCTAAAGGAGAATAGCTTTCCAGTACCGCATTTTGCGCGTTACGGGAATAGGCCGCATAGCCGACATTCATGCGGTCAGCCGGGAACCCTTTCGACAGCAGATAGTTAATGATGGTGTCAATGCCCCAGCCGCCTTCAACCAATGCATGTAAATTGGTGTGATGCGACAATTTTTCTGCCCACGGCGTACCGAAAAAGTCATAGGTCATCAGGTTAACGCCGTACAGACCGGCTTCAAGCAGGGCCGGAACGTTGGATTTTTCCAAAATAGTGACCACGGCGGAGCTGGCAATACTGATTTTTACATCAGAACGTTTGATGGCGGCCATCTGTTTGGTGATTTCAGCAATCAGCAGCGCATAGTTCGCGCCATCATTATCATCATACGGGTTGTTATTCCCGGTGTTGCCCGGGTATTCCCAGTCGATATCCACTTCGCTGAACATCGGGAAACGGGTGAACAGACTGGCAATACTTTTCGCGAAGATGGTACGACTTTCTGCGGTTTTTGCCATATTGTGGAAGCCGTTACTTAACGTCCAGCCACCAATACTCATCGAAAGCACCAGATCATGACCCACTGCTTTGGCGCGTTTTTGCAGGTCACGTAAGCCACCGACCAGACCTTTTACATTGGCTTGCGTCGCGGTGGCCGGAGAAAGTTCCACCCAGCCCGGATTGTCCAGGTTGTTATTGACGGAGGAGCCAAAGTCACCCCACGGATCCAGGAACGTCGCCTGATGGGTGGTTTTACCCAGTTGTTGTGCGGCATTGGCCACGGTATTGGCTTTTTCACCCTGGTCGCCAACAATCCCAACGAAACCAAGGATGATTTTGTCGTAAGCAGTCGGTGGAATGTTTGCGAGGTCAAAACCACGGCCGCGGGCTTCTTTGCCTGCCTGCGAATTCTGCAGACGGCCATCATATTGTGACCAGTCGGTGTAATAGCCAAATACTTTTGGCTTATTCGCCGTATTGTATTTGTTATAAACCGGTTTCGTCACACGTGCCGACGTATAGCTGTAATTTTCAGTTTCTGTGGCTGGATTAAAACCGTCCAGAGTATAAGAGGACTGGGTTAACTCGTCGGTCTTAATGATTTTGCTGGTAGACATAGTATTTTCCTAAATTTTGAATGAGTACATAAACAGCCGGTTGCTGCTGGTGGATATATTCGATCCGGAAATAAAAACCGACAAATCATATTGAGATATAAATAAAATTGACTAATATAAAATTTATGGTTGTTTTTTGAACGGAGAAATTTAGCGGGTTTTATCGTCATCAATAATCACGTTGATGATAAAAAGACATATCACAAATTAATCATAAAAAGCATTGATTTTCAGCTTGTTGAATGCTTTCTGCATGTTGAGTGAGAATTAAGTGGTTTTTGAGTTTTACTTAATATCCCCCCGTTTTTTTTGATTCAGTCACATCTTAACTAAAATACTTAATATTAATCCTATTGCCTGTGGTGAAAATAATAAAAACAGATACGCTTAATCATCAGCAAAGATTAAGGGGTAGGTACAAATGGCTGAAATAATGGAGGAGAGAGGATGATGGCTGTATATCTTATAAATGGCGAATATGTCTTTAATGAAAAAACCAAGGAGTTTAAAAAACTTCACAGTGATGTGAATATTAAACTGACTTCAATGAGATCACGTTGCCTGAGTTATATTATTGAACATGCAAAAGATGAAGTGATCGAAAAAGAGGCCATCTCTGTCGCGTTATGGGGAAGCCGCAGTAAATTCACCAGCGATGCCAGTTTGACCCAGACCCTTTATTTAATCCGCCGCGATCTTAAATTTGCCGGGCTGGATGAATTCTTCATTACTGTGCCGAAATCAGGCATTCGTGTCAGTACCTCGGCCACTGTGGAAGTCATGGAAGAGAAGGTATCACCGGTTAAGAACCTCAGACCGTGGATACTGATGTTTGGTTTTTTGGTGTCGGTACTGTTAATCGGTACCGCGTTGTTTCTGACGTTTCAACTTTAACTGTTGTCCGGAGGAAGACCTTATGTTTACTAACCCTGTGATTAATTCCGTACTGAAAAACGAAGGTGGCTATGTAGACCACCCGAATGATACCGGTGGCCCGACGCATTGGGGTATCACCGAAAAAACGGCCCGCAGTTATGGCTATACCGGAAAAATGACCGATTTCACGAAAGAAGATGCTTATCTGATCCTTGAAAAGAATTACTGGTATCAGCCGGGATTCGACAAAGTGTATGCCATTGCGCCAGGTCTGGCGCTGGAACTGTGCGACACCGGCACCAACATGGGACCGGCAGTGGGTATCCGATGGTTGCAGCGCTGGCTGAATGTATTTAATCACGGTGAAGCATATTATGGTGATATCGTCGTGGACGGCAAAATCGGCCCCGGTACGCTAAAGGCGTTAACACAGTTCATTGAGAAGCGTGGCACCGAGGGAGCGGGCGTGTTAATCACTTCTATTAATTGCAGTCAGGGGCAACGTTACCTGGAGTTGGCAGAAGGGCGTAGTGCGAATGAGTCGTTTGTTTACGGCTGGATGAAGGGGCGGATAACGCTTTAAATATGCTCGGGATATGTGATTAATACGTACGCAACTCAAAACGCTTCACAATATTAAAGGTGGATTTTTATGAAAACTGAATGCATAAAGAGCTGTATTATTTATTTCGAAGCAAACGCCCCCTTTATCTGGAGAGTAAATAATGAACGAGTCAAGTACAATTAACTTTGATTACAATCTTATCAAGATAATGAATGAAGTGATTGTTTCTGGGAATATTTCAAAAGCAGCAGAAAATTTGAATCTTACACCTTCCGCAGTAAGCTTATCGATAAATAAGCTCAGACGACATCTGGGTGAAGAACTGTTTTACCGCACGGCCACGGGTCTGAAACCCACCGCCACTGCGCTGGATATCCATGATTCTTTTGTCAACGCCATTACGATTATTGAAGATGTTTTACAGTCCTCAAGAACCGAAGGGCCATCGGGTGCCATATTGCGGGTAATGTGTCCGGATGTTCTGGAGGACTATTATTTTAACCGGATGTATAAGAACGAAAGTGGAAAGTCAGTAAAGGTCGAATTTTCTAATTCAACGAATATTAAGAGTGATGAAATGGTAAGGAGTTTGTTACAGGCAAATATCGATGTTGTTATTTCGCATCATGCTCTGAATCATGAGAAAATCACCTCAATAAAAATTGATGCCATGGATAAGTTTGTTATCCTGTGCGGTGCCAGCAGTTTATTGTCCAACCAGAGAGAACTGGCGTTAATGCATTACTACGCATTACCTCACGCTGTCTATAACGACGGTATTTATAATGATTTTACCGGTCTTCTCGGCACGACGTTGACGATTAATGCACCTTACGCGGGTCTGGTTAAAGTCATTTACCGCTCTTCTTCCATCAACGGTATCATCAGCGCGCTCGAACGCAGTGATATGCTCACTGTGTTACCCAGGGTGCTGGCGGATTACTTTATCAGGGAGCGGCATTGCAAGTTAAAGTGCTTTGATCTACCTAAAGAAATTTCAATAAAGGACTCTCCGGTCTACATGAATTACCTTTCAAACAGCAGTAAGCGACGCTATGTTCATCTGGTGATGTCACAGCTGAAAAGCGCGGAATCAATATGAAGGATGTGGCAAGAAATGCGGTTAACGTGATTTAAGAGAGTGTTTGTTTATTTTTTAATGATTTTTTTTTAATAAAAAATCAGCGCTGGATTATCAAAATTAATTATTGATCTGAAGTGATTATGGCTTTGATGATGGCCGGATTATCATTGTCGCAGTTATCTCAATCTTTATTAATTAATCTATGAGGTTTTCGTCATGATCAGTCTTCATGCTAAAGAAGTTGTGTTTATAGAATTTGAGTTATTGGTTTCTATATTAGTTATGTCATCCTGGGGTGGCCTGGTGCGATTTATCATGCGCTGCAAAAGTAAGCCCACTGTGGAGGATGTTTATAAATGTTTTGCGCAAATCGTTGTGTCGTGTTTCACAGGTTTCCTGCTAAGCATTGTTTTCATCGAAAGGGATATGGGTTTTAATACGATCCTGATGACCTCCGGTATAGGCGGTGTGTTAGGCGGGCCACTATTAATTCTGGCAGGGGACCGGGTGAAGAAATTGGCGGGAACTTTTACACTGGCCCAACGGTAAACAACTTTATTCACTAAGTATTCAAAGTTTGTTCATAAGTATGTGGACTGATTCCGGGTGATCAGTCCGCATTTTTTATTGTTCTTCGAATAAATTTATAAGTGGTTTTTGATAAATATCATCCGTTTTTTATGATGTTTATGGCTTTGTTTTTATTAGCCTGTATGCGCTTATGCGATTAGCCTTTTAACTGACAGGGCAGGGGGTAGTACAGAAACTCTGACCGGTTAATGTTATGCAGAAAATAACTTTCAGCATTTAACTTCGACTATTTATATAAGGTTGTCCTTATGCGCAGAACTAAAGATAAATACCTTTTGAATCTTATTACACTTTCCTGTCTGATGGCCTGTGTTGCTCCGGCAATGGCAGCCGATACGTCGGACCCCTATGTCATCAAAGAAAGTGATCTGATTAAAAAAGAAAACAGCCTGACTCAAAACCCGCTGATGCAGGAGGTTAAGGCGTCTATCCGCACACTGGATAATGCTTCCGTCGATAAAATCGCCCCCGGCCGCAGCGATAACCCGGCTAACGTGAAGCGGGTGGACAGCATTCTGGGCAGTGATAAGTGGGAACACATTTTCCCGCTGCGTGACCCGAGCTATACCTACACCAAATTCCTGCAGGCCATCGGCAAGTTCCCGGCCGTGTGCGGAACGTATACCGACGGACGCGATTCAGATGCCATTTGCCGTAAAGGCCTTGCCACCATGTTTGCACACTTCGCACAGGAAACCGGCGGCCACGAGAGCTGGCGCCCGGAAGCCGAATGGCGTCAGGGGCTGGTCTATCTGCGAGAAATGGGCTGGAAAGAAGGGCAGAAAGGCGGCTATAACGGCGAATGTAATCCGAATGTCTGGCAGGGACAAACCTGGCCTTGCGGCAAAGATGCCGACGGCGATTTTGTCAGCTACTTCGGTCGCGGTGCCAAACAACTTTCTTATAACTATAACTACGGCCCGTTCTCCGATGCGATGTTCGGCACGGTCAGAACCCTGCTGGATAAACCGGAACTGGTGGCGGATACCTGGCTGAACCTTGCCAGTGCGGTATTCTTCTACGTCACGCCGCAGGCACCGAAGCCGAGCATGCTGCATGTGATCGACGGCACCTGGCAGCCGAACGATCGTGACAAAGCCAACGGTCTGGTGCCGGGATTCGGCGTGACTATTCAGATCATCAATGGCGGTGTTGAGTGCGGTGGCTCGCAGGAAATCGCGCAGGGCCTGAACCGTATCTCCTACTACAAAAGCGAAGCGGAATACCTGAAAGTGCCGGTTCCGGCTAATGAAGTGCTGGGCTGTAAAAACATGAAACAGTTTGATGAAGGTGGCGCCGGTGCGCTGCCGCAGTACTGGGAACAGGACTGGGGATGGTCATCAGAAACGCCAACTGGCCTGACGTATTCCTGCCAGCTGGTCGGTTATCAGACACCGTTCTCCGCGTTCAAAGAGGGCGATTACAAACGCTGCGTCCAGCACTTCTTTAACGTGAAAGTGGTCGATGATGCCGGTAAAGAGGAAGCGGTGACACCTGCTCCTGAACCGACGCCAGCACCAACACCGGAACCGACGCCAGCCCCGGCTGACGGCAATTCAGCGCCGGTGGCAAAACTCTCCGGTCCGATTGGTGATGTGGAAAGCCAGGCGAATGTGACGCTCAATGCAGCAGAATCTACCGACGCTGACGGCGATAAACTGACCTACAGCTGGTTGCTGCCGAACGGGTCCACCCTCGCCGGTAACGATCGTGAATCGCTGAGTTTTGTCGCACCCGTGGTCACCACTAAGCAAAGCTTCAACTTTACCCTCACCGTGTCCGACGGGAAGAAAAGCAGTGTGGCCACCTACGTGCTGACGGTCACACCGAAGGTATTGCCGATCCCTGATGAAGGCACCAGCACCGGCTGCGCTGACAACTGGGATGCCGGTAAAGTGTATAACGGCGGAGAAAGTGTTAACTGGAAAGGTAAGGAGTATCTCGCGAATTACTGGACTCAGAACAATGAGCCAGGTAACCCGTCGTTCACTGGCGAATGGTCACAGTGGAAAGAGATCAAAGCCTGTAAGTAACGTGTAAGTCATTAACAAATCAATGGCAAGTCCGGTTTCCGTTCATCGGGGAAAACTAAAATGGGTGCGATTTCCGCGCCCATTTTTTTCATCCCTGCTGGCCGCGTTTGTCCAGCCATCTCCCCGTTTCACCCAGTGCTTCATCAAGATTTTCGCGACCAAAACCGATACGCAGGAAATCTTCCGACACCCTGTTCAGTTCTGATGCGTAGGCGACAGAAGGGATCACCATCACACCGGCTTCTTCCACCAGTTGTGTGGCAAAGGCTTCTGCGCCTTGCTCACCGGTAAAACGTGGGAACGCCAGCACACCGGCTTTCGGCACGCTGAGCCTGAACAGGTGCGGGTATTGCGCCAGAAATTGAGTCAGTGTTACGAGCTGGCGGCGCGAGCGTTCCATCACCCGTTCAAGGATCGGTGCGCGGGCATTGAGTGCCACCGTGGTGAGAAACTCGCCGGGCATGGAATTACAGATCGACAGATACTGCTTCATGCGCTCGAGTTCCCGCATCCACGCTTTATCCTGGCAGGCCACCCAGCCGATGCGCAGCCCCGGTAATCCGTAAGCTTTGGAGGTCACGTTCAGCGAAATGCCACGTTCGTAAATATCCGCCAGTTGCGGCAGCCGGTCAGCCGGATCAAACTCTGTCAGCCGGTACACTTCGTCCGAGAAAATCCAGATCCCGCGATCGCGGCATAACCCGATCAGTTCGTCGAGTTGCTGACGGCTAATCAGCGCGCCGGTCGGATTGTGCGGAAAGTTAATCACCAGCACTTTGGTATTGGCGCGCAATGCGTCACGGACTTGATTAGTATCCAGCGCCCAGTCGTTATTTTCATCAAGCGCCACGCCGGTGACGTCACACAGCGATAACGGCACGCTTTCCAGCGACTGATAATTTGGGGTGATCACCACGGCGTGATCGCCGGATTTGAGCAACATCTGAAAACTGGCGTAAATCGCTTCGTCGGCACCGGCAAAACTGATGACGTCCTGCGCGGTGACATTTTTATAGGTCGAGGCGATGGCGTCGAGCAGTTCCGGCGTTCCGCGCAGTGGCGGATAATCCAGCATGGTCTGCATGAACGGCGCGCGGTGTTCTTTCCCTGCCAGTTCAAATAACGTATCCAGGCTCATCGATTCAGGATAGGAAGAGGACAGCGGAAAACGCACAGCGTGTTCGAGGCGCGAGAGATAGCTGATTAAACGGAAATCTTCAGGAAAAGCCATGATATACCTGCGATAAGAAGTCAGAGCATTTGAAAATAAAAAGTTTAGCGGCGGTGGCCTTGTGCAAAACGGCGCTCAAGGCGGCTTTGCAGCAGTTCCAGCACGATCGACATAATCCAGTATATTGCCGCCGCAGTCGCCAGCATTTCCATATAACGATATGTGCTGCGCCCGTAGGATTGCGCCAGAAAATTCAGCTCCCACAGACCCATCAGTGACACCAGAGACGAATCTTTCAGCATCGAAATAAACATCGACCCGGCGGGCGGGATAATGATGCGCAGTGCCTGCGGCGCGGTGACGTGAACGGCCACCGTCCAGCGTGACACGCCGAGCGCCAGCGCGGCTTCCTGCTGACCGCGCGGCACCGAGAGCACGCCGCTGCGGATAGTTTCCGCCAGATACGCGCCGTAGTTCATCGACAGAGCGATAATGCCCGAGCTGAGCGCCCCGAGCACAATTCCCACCTGCGGCAGCGCCAGATAGATAATCAGCACCTGCACCAGCAGCGGCGTGCCGCGAAACAGCGAGGCATAAAACGTCGCGCAACCAAACGCCAGCGCATTTTCAGACATCCGGCCGAGCGCGGTAATCAGGCCAATCAGCAGACAGAAAAACATCGAGCAGGCGGTGATCATAATGGTCAGCGCCGCACCCTGAATAAAGCCGTCCGGCGACAGGCGCAGGCCAAGCAGGAACGGCAATTTCTGCCCAATCAGGCTCCAGTCCAGCCCCATTTTGCTGAACGTGCCGAGCAGCAGGCTGAGCAAAATCAGCCACGTCAGCCCGGTTTTAAATTTAAACGCATGTGCGTGGTGCCAGCGTTCCGGCGTTTCCACTTTCGGCTGGCTGTCCGGGATTTGTGGCATTACGGTACCTCGTGGGTAATATCTTCACCCAGCCAGTGCTGAGAGATTTTCGCCAGCGTGCCATCGTCGCGCAGCGATTTGATGGTATCGGCCACTTTCTTGTCCCATTCGGCGTCACCTTTGTCGGTGGCTACCCAGTTCGGTTCAGCATAAAGCTCGGTGACAATTTTAAACACCGGCGCACGTTTGATGCGGGCATTCGCGGTGGCTAAATCTGACACCACGCCGTCGAGGCGCACACCCGGCCCGAGCGCCAGATTCTGGAACGCCACTTCTTCGTCACTTGGGATCACGTGTACGTTATCGAACGGGAATGTGATGGGCTTGCTGCCCGGGATCACCAGCGTTTTTTGCAGATAGGTTTCGTAGGTTGAACCAATGCCGACGCCAATCTTTTTATTGCTCAGATCGGCCGCCGATTTAAGGCGGTCGTCTTTCTTATTGACCACTAAGACCGCCGGAGAGTTGTAATACGGCGTCGGAAAATCCAGTACTTTGGCGCGCTCGGTGTTTGGCGTCATCGAGCAGATACAGGTATCCCAGCGACCCTGCCATTTGCCGCCGACAATCGTTTCCCAGCCCGGTGCGATGATTTCAAGTTTTACGCCCATGCGCTGCGCCACCGCTTTCGCCACATCCACGTCAAAACCGGCCAGTTGGTTATTATCATCAATAAAACCAAACGGCGGGTAATCGTTAACGATCGCATTGCGCAGCACACCGGTTTGGGTCACGCGATCCAGCGTCGCACCGGCAAATGAGGCAGCAGAAAACAGTGTGGCGGCAAGGAGAGTCACAACTACAAACGGAGTGCGCATAAATGGAGTTCCTTAAACGTAACCAGAATGGGAATTTATTGTGAAAACCTACACTAACTTTTAGACGTATAGAAGTCTAAATTAAACCTTTTCTGACTTACAGTGAACTCTGCGGGAAATCCTCCCAATGACAGCGCATTACTTCAACCCGGTGTTAACTCAGTAATCCCGCCCCGACGTTAATCGACAACCCTAAAATCGCCAGATTAAAGACAAAGGAAATGACCGACTGCAACAGGGCAATCTGGCGCATATCGGTGGTGCCGGTCGCGACGTCTGCAGTTTGTGAGGCGACGGCGATGGTGAAGGAGAAATAGAGAAAATCCCAGTAGCCGGGCTGCTCAGGCTTTTCCGGGAAGATCATCGGCGTGATGTCTTTTGTCTGCCGCAGATAGTGATGATGGGCGTAATGCATGGCGAAAGAGGTCGGCAGCAGCGCCCACGAGGCAATCAGCGTAGTCGCGGTCAGCAAGATATGCAGGGTTTTTGCGCTTCCCGTCAGCGCTTTAAGGGAGCCGAGTTCCATCAGGATCGCCAGAATGCTCACCAGGCAGGTGAGCGTGACCAGCGTCAGCACCAGACTGGCGCTTTCATCCTGCGTCTTAGCGATGTGCGGGATATCCTTCGCTTCGGTGCGAAGCATGCGAAACCACAGGAAAAACAGATACATCCATGCCAGCACATTCCAGCCAATCATCAGCCGCTGCAAAATTCCCAGATGCGGGGGAAGCGCGAAGAAGCAAATCAGACCAGCAACAATAGAAATCAGTAAACGGCCACGAACGTGCAGATAATGGCGCAGAGAGAAACTCATGATGTCAGGCACCTGGTAAAAGAAACGGGGATAGATTAACTGTAGTCGCCGGGGGCAATATCCGGCGTGCAGACTTATGCGCAATTTCTTCCAATACCCCGCCGCAGGGGAGTGTTTAAGTAGTTTCTCTCCATTGCGCTCAAGGGTTTGAAACTATGTTTACGACATCATTTTGGCCAGCCGCCCCGGCATATCAGGTATCCATGATGGATCTGGATGCCCCGGAAAATTTAAGTCCTAAAGCTTTGCAAACGATTCATTATTGCCTGCGTCTGACCGAAGCCATCAACCAGCTGGAAGCGGCCTGTGAAAGCCGTTTGCTGGATGCCCTGCGTGAAGAGATGTCGATTCAGTGTTTCCGTTTAGCGCCGCTGTTTGATGATCCCGATACCCGGCGCGGACTGTTTTTACGGGCGGAAATGCTGGCAGATGACAGTTGCGGAAAAACGGTATTACCGCAAATTGCTGGCCTGAAGGAACAGCAACTGGTGCTGGGCATCGGTAACACGTCCACCTGGGTGGGAAAATCCAAACAGAGTTTTTATTCGTCGTGGTTTGGTGAACCTGCCCCGGTTTTGCAGGAAGTTTCCGACGTGATGGACAGCCTGTTTCCGGAAAGCTTACTGTATCTGCAAAAGGAAATCGCCGCCGATTTACTGGCGATGCCAGGCTGCGCATACAAAATTATCAACCTCTTTGGCATTGCCGGTGAAGCCAATACCTATCCGAAACATTTTGCCTATTTCTTCCCGGAAGACGAGGGGCTGAAGTATTCGCCGGTCAAACGCACGGTGGTGTTTGCCAATACGTATCAGCAATTGTTCGAGCTGTTTTCACGTACCGAAGCCGCCAAAATGGGCTGGGCCGAAGACATGCTGCCAGACAGTGATGTGTGCCAGCGTTATCTGATTGCCTGGTTCCGCGGGCACGACCTCGGGCATTCTCTGGTGCGTAACGAGAACGTCTTTCCGAAACTCAGCAAAATTGATCGCTGGGGATCGATGATAGTGCAGGAAGCGCTGGCCGATCAGTTTGGTTTGCTGATGTGCCTCACGCCGCAGGTGGCCACCGGTTTGCAGCTCGACCGGACCGTGCTGGCGCGGATCTATTTCCTCGAAATGTTGCGCTATCTGCGCCGCGGCCCGTCAAGTTATCCGGATGCTGGTGCGGCCTGGATCCAGTTCAACTATCTGCGCGAACACGGTTGCATTGAGCTGTCGGCGGAGACGCTTGATTTCCATCCGGCGCTGTTTTACCCGCAAATGGCCGATCTGACCCGCCTGATGAGCGAAGCGCTGCTGGGGGGCGATGCGGAGCGTGCGCAGGCGTTCATGCTGCAACATTGTCCGCACACTAATCCGGAAGATGTCGAAATCCTGATGGCGCGCCTCGGTACAACCAATGACATGATTGAATACAACCAGTTAATTAAGAGAGTCCCGTTATGATGCCGTTTTCAAATGGATTTTTACTCAGCCTGTCGCTGTGTCTGGACATTGGGATTGCTAATATCGCCATGATGACACTGGCGATGCAGCGGGGGTATTTTCATGGATTCTGGCTGGGCATCGGCACCTGCATCGGCGACTTAATTTACGCGGTGCTGGCGCTGGCCGGGATGACCATTTTGCTGCAATACCAGAGTGTGCGCTGGGTGCTGTGGGTCGGTGGTTCACTGATGCTGATGTGGTTTACCTACAAAATGATCCGCGCCGCACTCGCGCCTGCGGAGGATCTGAGCGCCGGTGACAGCGCGCAGCCACGTTCTGTTATTCGGAATTTTGGTCGCGGCATCGTACTGGCGATGTCTTCACCCACCGCTATTTTGTGGTTTGCCGCCGTCGGCGGGGCACTGATCTCCCGCATGGGGCAGGGAAGCACGGCGAATGCCTCGTGGTTCCTGGGCGGCTTCTTTATTGCAGGTGTGTTCTGGACGATGGTGATCTGTTCCGTCGGCAGCCTTGGCGGAAAAATGCTGGGCACCAAAATGCTGAAATATTCGTATGTAGCCTCAGCGGCGATCTTCTCTTACTTTGCGCTGTATGTGGTGATCAGCGGTTATCGGGAGTTCATCTTGGTATAAGTATCTGCGACGCGTGAAGTGACTGCGAATAAAGATGGGGAGTGATCCCCATCATCTTACGGAACGTATTGATGAAATGGCTTTGATCATAAAAGCCCAGCCCTATCGCCACATCCAGCGCATTATTATTTTTACGCAGCTGATTTCTGGCCTCGAGCAAACGCAGTTGCATATGGTATTGCAGCGGCGGCATGCCGATGTGCTGACGGAACAGGCGGACAAAGTGAAACTTGCTCAGTCCGCTGATTTGCGCCAGCGTATCGAGATGGATTTTGCGGGTCAGATGGTCACGCATAAAATCGAGCGCCAGCGTAATCGGCCGCAAAGACTGTTCCTGCTCTCTGGCGGGTTCTTCCAGCAATGCCCCCAGCAGCCACAACAAATTTTGTTCCTGATCGTCGTCATTCAGCGTGCGTTTGTAATGGCACAGTGCCGAAAACAGCGCGGGATTACTCAGCACGCCTTCGGTTAACACCGGCGCGCAGTGATCGGAACGCAGATTGTGATCGACCGACACCTGACGCAGTAAAGCCTGCGGAATATGCACGCTGAGAAATTCGACCTTGTCGTTACCGAACAGCGACGACTGAACGGTGGCCGGATTGTAAATCGTGATATCGCCACCGCGCACAAGTTCGGTTTTGCCGTGCAGCCAGATTTCTTCCGTACCGGTCAGATTGGCACTGATGACATATTCGTCGTGAGTATGACGCGGAAATGAAGAATTGCTCGCTGTCAGGCGCGAGCATTCAATCTCATTAGCCATCGTCCATTCAGAAATAGAAAGAGACACGTTGCACTCCGAAAATCTTTGCTGTGCGGAAAAGAGGCTACATTGGTTTTTCTTATATGAAATTTATAGCACAAATTGTTAACCACAAAAGCGAGGAAAATTCATCTCTCATCGCAACAGGCCAAATTTTCAGATTTTGCCCATTCGCCAATCCGGGCAGCGGGACCCGGCGGAATGTTGTATGAATGTTGATTAATAGCCGCAGTCGTTATTTTCACCCACGCGCTGCCGATATTTGATAACGGCAATAACGGGGAATTCATTTTTGTTTTACAGGATAAAAACAATTAGCAAAACCACCGGCAAACGACTTTGACAATACGTGCTCGTTTTGACTGCCTGTTTTATTTATTGACCGTGTTTATTCTTATCCGGCTTGTAAATTCAATACTTAATAAGGCAAAATATGCGCCCCGCAAAACGGGGATGACTCATTTTTCGTTCATTGAACTACGCATTCTTCATTAAGCAAACCTTCAAATACCAGAGGCCGGGCTAAGTACCGGATAGATATTTACTTTCAGATACCGACAGTCTTGTCGCAAGGAATCATAAATGGTGCAGCACTCTTTATATGCAGCGTTCTCCGTCATGGGAAATCAACATCATGTCGGATAACCTCGTCACAGGGTCCCCTTCCCGCGTGGAATTACGTAAAAGCCTTACGCTGATTCCGGTTGTCATGATAGGTCTGGCCTATATGCAACCCATGACACTGTTCGATACGTTCGGTATTGTCTCCGGCCTGACGGACGGCCATGTGCCGACGGCGTATGCTTTTGCGCTGATCGCCGTGCTGTTCACCGCGCTGAGTTACGGCAAGCTGGTGCGCCGCTATCCTTCCGCCGGTTCTGCGTATACCTACGCGCAAAAAGCCATTCATCCTGTGGTCGGTTTTATGGTCGGCTGGTCGTCGCTGCTTGATTACTTATTCGCGCCAATGATCAATATTCTGCTGGCAAAAATCTATTTTGAAGCGCTGGTGCCGTCGGTGCCGTCGTGGATATTTGTCGTCGTACTGGTCAGCTTTATGACGCTGTCGAATTTGCGCAGTATCAAAACGGTCGCCAACATTAATACGCTGGTTGTTGTCTTGCAGATTGTGCTGATCACGGTGATCACCGGCATGGTGATTTATGGCGTAAATCACGGCACCGGCTATGGCACGCTCGCCAGCACCCAACCGTTCTGGGGTGAAAATGCGCATACCGTGCCGATGATTACCGGCGCGACCATTTTGTGTTTCTCCTTCACCGGTTTTGACGGCATCAGTAATTTGTCGGAAGAAACCAAAGACGCAGAACGGGTGATCCCGCGGGCGATATTCCTGACCGCTTTAATTGGTGGCGTGATCTTTATTGCGGCGACCTATTTCCTGCAACTCTATTTCCCGGATATCTCCAGCTTTAAAGACCCGGACGCCTCACAGCCGGAAATCATGCTGCAGGTGGCAGGCCGGGCGTTCCAGTTTGGCGCGCTGATTTTCTCCAGCATCACCGTGCTGGCCTCCGGTATGGCAGCCCACGCGGGCGTTTCCCGCCTGATGTATGTGATGGGCCGTGATGGCGTGTTCCCGAAACGCTTCTTCGGCTATATCCATCCGACATGGCGCACCCCGTCTTTCAACGTGCTGCTGGTCGGCGCCATTGCCTTGCTGGCGATTAATTTCGATCTGGTCACCGCCACGGCGCTGATTAACTTTGGTGCGCTGGTGGCATTCACGTTTGTGAACCTGTCGGTGATTTCGCAATTCTGGATCCGCGAGCAGCGCAACAAAACCGTTGTGGATCATATTCAGTATTTGCTGTTGCCGCTGTGCGGTGCGCTGACCGTCGGTGCGTTGTGGGTGAATCTGGAAGAAGGCTCGATGGTGCTCGGCCTGATCTGGGGCGCAATCGGCTTTATCTATCTGGCCTGCATGACCAAAAGCTTCCGCAATCCGGTACCGCAATACGAAGACGTAGCGTAACTCATCACTGGTGTGAAAATGGCTCCTGCGGGAGCCATTCTTGTTTCTGCCTACTGAATGCCGAACCCGCGCAGCAGCGCTGTCACTGCTGCTGCCGCAATAATAATCACCATCAGCGGCGCTTTTCTCCAGGCTAAAAACAACGCCACGCTGACGCCGGTGACCCGCGCGTATCCGGCGAAATGCTGACCTTCGAACAGCGCCGACGTAGCGGCCACCGCCAGCAATAAGGTGGTGGCCGCATCCGATAACATTGTCTGAGTTGCAGGGGAGAAATTCAGGCGTGAGCCCAGCCGGTAACCGGCCACGCGCATCAGAAATGTTCCGGCGGCGAGCACCGCAATTCCCGCGATCATCAGGCTGTGTGAGGTCATTTTCGGTTCCTCCACGCCAGCAATCCGAGCAGGGAAAACAGCACCGGCATACCGGCCGGAACGAAAGGCACCGCAGCCAGCGAAATCAGCGCACCGGAGGTAGCGGGTATGCGCGTTCTGCGGCTGCGCAGCGCCGGGAAAATCAACCCCAGCAAAATGGCCGGGAACACGGCATCAAGGCCGATGGCTTTGATATCCGGAATGAACTGGCCGATGTACGCCCCGGCCATCACACTGACCGGCCAGAATAAGGCGATACCTGCACCGCATAACCAGTAGGCGGTTTTGCGTTTTTCATGGGTAGATTGCGAGATGCCAAACACCACGCTTTCATCGTTCATGATGTGACAACCCAGCCAGCTCATGGCTTTGCTGCCGACCAGATCCTTCACCGCAATCCCGAACGGTAAATGGCGCGCATTGACCAGCAATCCGGCCGCCGCCGCCGCAAACGGGCTGCCACCCCCGCCGACGATGGCGATAAATAGAAACTCCGACGCCCCTGCCAGCACCAGCAGCGAAAGCATCAGCGGCACCCACAGCGGGAAACCGCCTGCGACCGCCAGCGAGCCATAAGAAATGCCGACCAGACCATCGGCCAGACACACCAGAAAAATGGCTTTAAGCACATCATTCCCCAACGGTGAAAAGAAACGCGCAGACATAATTTCATCCCATAACGAACAAGTATCCATTATAATGAACGTATCTGCATCGTTCTACAAGTCGAACGATCGTTCGTTATACTGATCATGAGGCGGTTATGTCACAACCTATTAGCGTTATTTCGAAGGGACTGGTTCGTGAACGCCAGCGGGCTGGCCTGTCACTGGCGGAAGTCGCCCGCCGTGCCGGTATCGCCAAATCGACGCTTTCCCAGCTTGAAGCGGGCAACGGGAATCCGAGTCTGGAAACCCTGTGGGCGCTGTGTGTGGCGCTGAACATTCCTTTTGCGCGACTGATGGAGCCGGAAGTGAATAAAATGCAGGTGATCCGCCGGGGTGAAGGTCCGGCGGTAGTGGCGGAACTGGCGGATTATAAAGCGGTATTACTCGCGACCTGTCCGCCCGCTGCGCGCCGGGATATTTATCTGCTGACCACGCAACCGGGCGCTGACCGTATCTCCAGCCCGCATCCGCAGGGCTCGGTCGAGCACATCATCATCACCCAGGGACGCGCCCTCGTCGGGCTGGTTGACTCACCGGTGGAACTGAATGCCGGAGATTACATTTCCTATCCCGCCGACGTCGAACATATCTTTCGCGCGCTGGAACCGGACACCATGGCGGTGCTGGTATCGGAGCAGAGTTAAAACGTAATCAGCTTCTTCGTCACGCTATTCTTCAGCAGCAGCATTGAAGACAACACTGAAAGCAGGAAAGTCAGCAGGATGACGAACAGTTTGGCGGTCAGGGAGTTGATCGGGATCCACTGGATTAATAAATTGAAAAAGGTGTAGTGGAGAATATAAACGCCGGTCATGGTTTTCCCCAGCGAACTGACCATTTCACTGACCGGCAACCGCGTGGCGTCCTGTTTCACGCCATTGGCCGCGATAATGATCAATACCACCAGAATATAGACCTGCGATCCGGTCAGAATAAAGCTGTTGCGCTCAAGGTTGAAGATGGAAAAGAAGAAGTGTTTTTCATAATACCAGGTGAAAATATAGACAAAAGGAATGGCGATGGCGGCGATTTTCGCCACCCGCGGGCGACCGTACAGGGCGGAAACCACCGGGTCATATAACAACTGGCCGGTCAGATAATAAAGTACCCAGGTCCAGATGCGGAACTGCGCGGGGGTTGAAAAAGATTTATGGTCAGTGAAATAGATCGCCAGCAGATCATACGCAAAGGAAAAAATCAGCAGGCTGGCGACCAGTGCCGCAAGAATAACCCGTCTTTTAGCCAGCCATTCCACCAGCGGATGAAAGGTGTAAATAATCACCAGCGTAAAGATAAACCACGGCTGAATCAGATAACCTTTCTGGTAAGGCTCCCATAAATAATAAATCGAAAACCAGAAAATGAAGAGGGTTAAGATGCTGCGTATTTTCTTCAGTTGCCATTCTGCCGTGTGCTGTGAACCGGCATCCATATAACCGGTGACCACAAAAAACAGCGGTGTGGCAATGGTGGAAATAAAGGTCAGGAAAGCCAGAATAGTGTCGTAGTTATAATTGTAATTGTCGTAAGTGTTATAAACGGTGAAAAAGGTCACGGCGGTCAGGCAGCCGAGCGTTTTAATAATATTCAGTCCCGTGGTGTTCATTGTGTACGTCGTTGCCCTTCACGATGGAAACAGTTGTAAATCACCGGCAGCGCCAGCAGCGTCAGCACGGTGGCAAATCCCAGCCCGAACATGATAACAACCGCCATGCTCTGGAAAAAGACATCAAGCAACAACGGCGCGAGGCCGAGCACGGTGGTAAACGCCGTCAGCAGGATCGGGCGCAGACGCGAAGTGGCCGCGTAGATAATCGCGTCGGTCTGGTTTTTCTCTTTTTTCTGCTGACCAATTTCTTCCACCAGCACGATGCCGTTACGGATTAACATCCCGCTCAGGCTGAGCAGGCCGATCAGCGCCATAAAGCCAAACGGAATACCGGTCAGCAGGAAGCCAAAGGTGACGCCAATCAGGGCCAGCGGCACGGTCAGCCAGATGGCGATGGCGTTTTTAACCGAGCTGAACATCAGGACGGTAATGATAAACATCATCAGGAAACCAACCGGCAGGGTGGTAAACAGCCCCTGCTGCGCCTCGGCGGAGTTTTCCGCGTCGCCGCCCCATTCGATGCTGTAACCGTGCGGTAATTTCAGCGCCTCAACCTGCGGTTTAATACGCGCCAGCATATCGCCGGAGGTTTCACCGCGGGCCGGATCCGGATCGGTCTGTACGGTGAGCACCCGCGAGCGGTCGCGCCGCATGATCAGCGGATCTTCCCATTCAACTTTAAAATCACTGACCACGTTACTCAGCGGAATAAATTGCTGACGTGTCTGGCTCCAGACCATGATATTGGCCATATGATCGACATCCAGCCGTTCCGATGATGGCGGGCGTAAAACAATCGGCATCAGCGTCGAGCCATCGCGGAAAATCCCTACGGTGCTGCCGCTGAAATTCATCTGTAATGCGCTGTCGGTTTCGCCTTTGTCCACGCCGAGTTCACGTCCCAGATACGGCGAAAATACCGGGCGAACCATTTTGCTGCGATCCTGCCAGTCGTTACGCACCCCGTCGGCTGCGCCGTCATCGAGGATAATCTTATCCACCTGACTGGCGATATTACGCAACTGGTCGGGATCGGAACCTTTGATTCGCACTTCAATCGCACTGTCACCGGACGGCCCGAACATGATGCGTTTCAGGCTGGCGTTGACTTCAGGATAATGATTGCGGATGTTCTGTTCAGTGCTGTGGGCCAGCGCGGCGATTTTCCGCTGGTCATCCATGCGCACCATAATTTGCGCATAGTTGGAATATTGCCGCTGGCCGTTGTAGGTGAGGATAAAACGCATCCCGCCCTGACCGACGGTGGTGACAGTGTTTTCCACGCCTTCCTGCTTGTTAATATCTTTTTCGATTTCACCGGCGATGCGCGCAGTGTAATTAATGTCTGTGCCGTAGGGCAGCCACAAATCGACGAAGAAAATCGGTGTATTAGAGGAAGGGAAAAAGTTCTGCCGCACGGCACCGAAACCCCATACCGAAGCCACCAGCAGCGCAGCCAGCACGCTGAGCGTGAGGGCCTGGTGTGCAAGCAGTGCGGAAAGCATCCGCCGGTAGACGCGAAATATCCTGCCACCGTAAGGGTCAATCTGTTCGTCCGGTTTTTTATCCGCCACTTTCATATTGGCGAAGGCCCATTTCACCAGGACCGGCGTCAGCGTCAGCGCGGTCACCCAACTGAGCATCAGCGAAATCAGCAGCACCTGGAACAGCGATTTACAGTATTCACCGGTCGAATCTTGTGACAGCCCGATGGGCGCAAACGCCAGAATGGCAATCACCGTCGCGCCGAGCAGTGGCAGCGCGGAACGCTTAATGATTTGCGAGATGGCGTTCATCAGCGGGTTACCCTGCTGGCGCGAAATCAGCACGCCTTCCACCACCACAATCGCGTTATCCACCAGCATACTGAGCGCGATAATCAGCGCCCCGAGCGAAATGCGCTGCAGTTCGATGCCGGACAAATACATGATCAGCAGCGTGCCGAGCACGTTCAGCGCCAGCGACACGGCAATAATAATCCCACTGCGTAATCCCATGAAAATCAGCAACACGCCGACCACAATTGCCAGCGCCATCAGGAAGTTAATGATGAAACCATCGACGGATTTCTTCACTTCAGCAGCCTGATCGTAAAACACTTTCAGCTGGATCCCGGCCGGTTTATCGGCTTCAAGCTGATGCATTCTGGCTTCTATCGCCCGGCCAATGTTCATGACATTCACGCCGGGAATATAAGAGACACCAATGGTCAGCGCATTACGGCCATTGGCGTGATAAATATTGCCCGGATGATCGGTGATCCCCTGCGAGATGGTGGCGATATCCCGCAGATAAATGCTGTGCGTCGAACCGGCGGGGCTGATCAGCACATTATTCAGCTCGTCAATATTTTCAAAGCCACCGGTCGGATGCAAACGGATCGACTCGCTGCCGACCGTCATGCTGCCCGCATCTGACACCATATTCTGGCGATTCAGCACGTCGGCAAGGCGCGGCAATGTGACGCCATAAGCAGCCATTTTTGCCCGTGAAATCTCAATGTTGACCTGTTCAGGAAGGATGCCGCCAATCGCGACTTTACCCACGCCGGGCACCAGCACCAGTTCACGGCGCAGTTGTTCGGCATATTTACGCAGTTCCGGGTTGCTAAAGTTGTCGCCATAAATCGAGAAAAAATAGCCGTATACATCACCGAAATCATCGTTCACAAACGGCGGGCTGACACCGGGCGGAAACTGCAACGTGGCGTCGTTGACGCGGCGGCGCAGTTCATCCCAGATTTGCGGCAGTTCGGAGGAGTGATAACGGGAATCGATATTGACGGTAATTTGCGATAAGCCGACGGCAGAAATCGAGGAAATATTATCGACGTAAGGCAGGCGTTGCAGGGCATTTTCCAGCGGCAGAGTGACTTCTTCCTCAACCTGCTGGGATGACGCGCCGGGATATTGCACGGCAACCACCGCGGTTTTAATGGTAAACGCCGGGTCTTCCAGCCGCCCGATATTGAACAACGCAATCAGCCCGCCCACGCCGAGCAGCAGGATCACCAGCCAGATGCGCGTCGGATTATTAATGAAGCTTTCGTTAATTCCCATCACAGACCCCGCTCTCTGGTCCAGATGCGAACCGGCTGCTGAGCGTGTAATTCCCCGACGCCCGCCGCCACCACTCTGTCGCCTTTTTGCAGTCCGGCGGTGATTTCAATGCCCTGAGACGTCAGCTCACCGACGGTGACTTTACGGTCTTCGACGTGCAGGGTATCGCCTTCACCGGCCACTACCCAGACGTGCGCGTCATTACGCTGGCTGCTGTCCGGATTAAAAACGGCTTCGACCGGGATAACCAGCGTACTGACCGGCGTTGCCGTGGCGAGATTGGCCGGATTCACCGTGACGGTGCCGCTTAATCCGGCCACCGCCGGGAAGTTTTCCGGACGCGGCATGATCAGCGTCACCTGCCAGGTCAGCGTATTGGCTTCGCTGCTGGCGGTGTGTTCTTTATAGGTTGCGGTGAATTCCCGGTCGGGAAGGTTGTTGATACGCACCCGCGGGCGGTAATCGACATTGCGTACATCCAGGCTGGTAAACAGATTTTCCGGCACGCTGAACACCACATCCAGCACGTCGGAACGGCTTATGGTTGCCACCGGCTGACCGGCGGCAACAACCTGATGATTGCGCACAGACAGCCGGGCAATGACGCCGCTGAACGGTGCTGTGAGGTTCAGATCGTTAAGTTCTTCCTGCGCAATTTTCAGTGCGGCAGCGGCGGAATCCCGGCTGGCTTTATGCACCTCGAGTTCGGCCTGCGACACCACGTTGCGCCGTGCCAGCGTCTGATAACGTTCAAACTGGCGCTGCGCCAGCGTGGCGGCGCTCTGACGATCGTTAAGGCGCTGACGGGCATCGTTGTTGGTCAGCCGGGCGAGAATTTGTCCTTGTTTTACCGCTTCGCCTTCGCGGACGTCCAGCGTTTGCAACTGACCTGCACGTTTGAAAGCAATGTCGGTGTTATCACCGGCTAAAATGCGCGCCGGAAAAACGCGGGTGCTGAGCGGGCTGGCGGCTTCTGCCGTCGCAATTTTAACCTGTCGGGGCGGGGAGGGGGGATCCGGGGCTTTCTGGTCACAGGCGCTTATCAGAAATAGGATGAGCAGAGCGGGAGAGAAACGAATGTCCATAATACTTCCCCTCATAAACAACACACGAAATAATAAATTAAGACAGAATATATAAGGACATTTAATGTGCTGTGCCAATATATTATATCTCTGACCTATTCTTATTGAGACTCAGGTTATCTGTTGTTTTTGTTAATCTAATTGTTTTTTCAAAGCCGGGAATTAACACTATTTAACACGGTATATTATAGTTTATACAGCTTTACGTATCTTGCCAGAAATTAACATCACAATTCTTGCATTACCCGCATCATTCATGAACCCTTTCAGGGATCAAGGAGTCAGGCATCATGAATAATCCAGCGCCATATTCCGTGAATAAAACAACAGAAACACTGTGGTATCAGCAAAGCGTAGAAGAAAGCCTTACCGGGCTACAGTCCGGGCCTGACGGGCTCTCCCCCGAAGACGCGAAAAATAAACTCCACCATTACGGTCCTAACGTCCTGCCGCAAAAAGAAGGTAAATCTCTGTTTATTAAGTTTATCTCGCACTTTAAAGATATTCTTATCTATATATTATTAGCGGCCGCTGTCGTCACGGCCATTATGGGGCACTGGGTTGATACACTGGTGATATTAGGTGTGGCGGTTATTAATGCTTTAATTGGTTTCATCCAGGAAAATAATGCTGAGAAATCATTGAAAAGCATTCAGAATATGCTTTCCAGTGAAGCGCTGGTATTACGCGGCGGACAACAGGTCACCGTCGGTACCGATGAAATCGTGCCGGGAGATATTGTTCTGCTGCGCCCCGGTGACAAAATCCCTGCCGATTTACGTCTGATTGACGTGCATAACTTACGTGTCGAAGAAGCCATTCTGACCGGCGAATCGACCGTGGTTTCGAAAAAGACCGGGGCGCTGGAAGGTGAGAAATCCATCGGCGACCGTAAAAATCTCGCGTTTTCAGGGACCACCGTCAGTTCCGGCACCGCCAGCGGCGTGGTGTTTGCCACCGGCGGCCAGACCGAACTCGGCCATATCAATGAAATGTTGTCCTCCATTGAAGACAACAAAACGCCGCTATTGGTGCAGATAGATAAACTGGGGAAATCCATTTTTGTCATTATTCTGTTCATGATGGTGGCATTGCTGATTTTTGGTTATCTGCTGCGCGACATTCCGTTTGCCGAGCTGTTGCTGTCAGTGATCAGCCTGGCGGTGGCGGCGGTGCCGGAAGGGTTACCGGCGATCATTTCGATTATTCTTTCGCTCGGCGTACAGGCGATGGCGCGTTCCAAAGCCATTATCCGCAAGCTGCCCACGGTGGAAACACTGGGTGCGATGTCAGTGATTTGCTCGGATAAAACCGGCACGCTGACCATGAACGAAATGACCGTCAAGGCAGTGATTCTGGCGGATAATGTCTGGACGGTAGAAGGCAACAGTTACGAGCCGATGGGCAGCTTTTCCATTGCCGGTTCGGCGTCGCCGCTGCCTGCGGATTCTTCGCCTTTGCTGACCCAGTTCCTGCGAACGGTAGATATCTGTAACGACAGCACACTGTCGCAGGATGCGCAGGGGCACTGGGGCATTACCGGTGGCCCGACGGAAGGGGCGTTGAAAGTATTGGCAGCCAAGGCGCATTTGCCAGAATTGCCGTTTAACCTCAGCAGTAAAATCCCGTTCGATTCTCTCTATAAATATATGGCGGTGGCCGGTGAGAAAAATGGCCAGTCGCAGATCATGCTGACCGGCGCACCGGACGTGCTGCTCAAACTGTGTCAGTTCCAGCAGACGCCGGAAGGGGCGGTGCCGCTGGATCACGCCTACTGGGAATCGGCGATCACGCAATATGCCAGTGAAGGATTACGCATGGTCGCAGCGGCCTGGAAGCCGGTCGATCAGCCGGTTGCTGCACTCGATCATCCGGAACTCAGTCACGGCATGGTGCTGATCGGCATTGCCGGCATGATGGATCCGCCGCGGCCGGAAGCGATTGTGGCGATTGGCGAATGCCAGCAGGCGGGGATCCGCGTCAAGATGATCACCGGTGACCATCAGGAAACCGCGATGGCGATCGGTAAAATGCTTGGCATCGGTAACAGCGAGAATTCCATCACCGGCTATGAGCTGGAGCATATGGATGACGCGCAACTGAGAACGGCGGCGAAGCAGTTTGATATTTTCGCCCGCACCAGTCCGGAACATAAACTGCGTCTGGTGAAAGCGTTGCAGGATACCGGAGAAATTGTCGGCATGACCGGCGACGGCGTGAATGATGCACCGGCGCTGAAACAGGCCAACGTCGGCATTGCGATGGGGATTAAGGGTACGGAAGTAACCAAAGAATCCGCCGACATGATCCTGGTGGACGACAACTTTGCCACCATCGCCAACGCGGTCAGGGAAGGGCGGCGGGTTTACGACAACCTGAAAAAAACCATCCTGTTTATTATGCCGACCAACCTGGCGCAGGGGCTGCTGATCATTATCGCCATTCTGATGGGCAATCTGCTGCCGTTAACACCCGTGCAAATCCTCTGGATGAACATGGCGACTTCTGCCACGTTGTCCTTCGGACTGGCATTTGAGAAGGCTGAAAGCCGCGTGATGCGCCGTCCGCCGCGTAACGTCAGCGCACACGTCATGGATAAATACGCCATCTGGCGCGTGGCCTTTGTCGGGCTGCTGATTTCCATCAGCGCCTTCATGCTGGAAGCCTGGCTGCAGCCGCGTGGTTATGAGCCGGAATTCATCCGCACCGTGCTGTTGCAGACGCTGGTTACCGCGCAGTGGGTGTACATGATCAACTGCCGCGATTCGGATAACTTCTCGCTCAGCCGCGGTCTGCTGCACAATAAAGGCATCTGGATTGTCACCCTGGTGCTGTTTGCGTTGCAGGCGATCATTATCTATGTGCCGCTGATGAACACGCTGTTCGGTACGCGTCCGCTGCCGTTCATCTATTGGATCATCGGCCTGATGATCGGTGTGGCGCTGTTTGTGATTGTTGAAATAGAAAAAGTGCTGACCCGCCGCTGGCGCAAAGCGAGTTAAGGCAAGCCCCTGGGATATTTTCCTCTCAGGGGCCTGTATATTACCGCAGAGAAAATACTCACCCGCTCACCTTCCCGCGCTTCAGCAGCCCGCATAAAAAACATCAACCAGCCGAAAGGCTGGTTTTTTATTGCGCATTCACCTCTCTTAATTGTCTGTAAATTCAACATATTGAAAAATTTACTTTTTAATATTTATCCGAGTTATCTGATAGCCACAATGATTTAAATGCTAATTACCCTGATTTATCTGCACGAATTTACGTTAAAAAGGCATTTTTATAAGAATAGTCTTGGTATTAACAGGCATGGATAATCAAATAATTATTATTATTTGCATGAAAATAAAGAATTAATTCTGTTTACCCTATGAGTTAAGAATATTCTTGGGTAAATTAGGGTTTACTGGCCTGGTTAATCGCTATGCATAAATGTGTATAAAAGAGCAATAGGTTAGTTTTTTTGAGCGGTTTTTCAGATAATGACTCAATAATGAAATTTGAATGTTTAGTTTTCGTAAAAAGCAAAATCTGAAATCACACTTAAAAAAGTGGAAAATCCTGTTTTAAAACAAAAATACAGACAGTTAAGTGTGTTAATGGAGTTGTTTAAATGAGAGAGATTCTTACTGAGATAGTTCTTAGATTTTGGGGGCGCTTAACCTTAAAAGCGTCGTATACGTCACATTTTGATTCCTAATTAGGAATAATTGTAAGAATGCGCCTAGAAAACAGGCATGCATTTAACGATAAGAAAGTGTAAATCGATCGGTCAAACCTATTGTTAGGTCTTATTATGAGCGAGAAAAACGATTTGAAGAGTTTCGGCTGCGTATTACTCTACGTACAGATACTGAAAAGTTTTAAATATGATTTAGAGCGGATCTAAACATTCTTTTTTCTTATCTCTTTCTGAGAGTGCTTTATTCTTCCCCGGATTAACGAGGCAGAATTTGAGCGTTTTTAAAACCACATAATTAGGCGGCCCAATGCCTCGGGTAATAATCTGGAGTGAGTGCCAATTTACTAAATTGGCGTTGAAAGAAATAATCTCCAAGAAGCTGCCTTACGTAGACAATGTCATCCCATTTGACCAGAACGAAGGGATGAACTTGTTTGCGAAAGATTACTTGATCATCGATCCTTCAGGCGGTGGCTTCCACAGGTGTTATGAGTTTTTAAGAGAAAATCTGAATATATTGGACCCGGAGAGAATTCTGATTGTGTCATCAGCTGTTGATATGTTAATGCTCGAGCTTTTACTGAAAAAGGAGTTCAAGTTCCTTAAGAAGAAGAGTGATCTGGTTGATGTCGAGAGATCAGTTGAGCAATTTATCCGGCTTCAGGGCAGCGCGATTAACAAGGAAGAATTCAATTATAATATTACCAAAATGGAAGAAAAAGTTTTGGTGATGATGATGTCTGGTCTGTCTGTCACCAGCATTTCAAATATTCTAAAGCTCAGTGTTAAAACGATTAGTGTTCATAAATGCAACTCATTGAGAAAAATAGGCGTTGATGCCAGCAGCAGTTCAGCTTTGTTCTTTTTGCACAAACACGCCGTGGGTAACAGAATTGTCAGATAACAAAAAAACTTTTTAAGCTGACCTTGCACAGTGCAGGTCCGCGACAGACGTTGCTATTTTTTCAGGGGTATGAAATGCGATCACTCAAAAGAAGTCATCCTGGCTTCCTGTATGAACCCATTGTGTCCGTCTCGGGAGTGATACTTGGTTTTGAGCTGGTTAAGAAAAAGAATACAAAGGAAAGCAACGAGTATTCAGAGGATTACGCATTACCTCTTTCTGCTGAAGAGAAGGTGAAGGACTTCTTCGAGCAGGTCACCACAGCGTGTGTGAATGAAAGTATCTTTGTCGCCAACGGCTTTTTATTGTCGATCAATATTGACTATGAGATTGCGGTGCATATTGCCAGCAATCAGGCGATACAAAAGGTTTTGCAGCAGCACAAATATATAAGACTGGAGGTGAGTGAGGATTTTCACGAATTCAATGCCGGGCAGGAACGCCCTGTGCTTCAGTCTTTAGCTGCATGCTGCCCCTTATGGCTGGATAATTTTGGCGCAGGTAACACCAGTCTTACGCTGGTGATGAGCGAAAAGTTTGAATATATAAAAATCAGTAAGACCTTTTTTTGGCAACACCAGGGAACTCAATCTCTAAGAAAAGTGATCGCCCATCTCAGGCCCTATTGCCGTGGCATTATTATCAATGGTGTCGAGAATTCGCAGCATATTGAGTACTTAAGCGGCAGTGATATTCTTGCTATGCAAGGTGCGTTATGGCTGCCTTATAGTCAGGATGAATTAATACAGTCATTTTTTTGAAAAAATTGACTTTTAAAATAACGCTGTAATAAGCACGAATAGCTAATTACTGCGGTTATTTTAAATGTACGGGAACCTATCGCCTGACCTATTTTTGGCGAGGGGAACCTGTGCGAATTATTACCGGAATTATCGTTTGGCAAATTGGTGGCCGTAAACCAGGGGCGGTAGCATAGCTAAAATATATACCGGTCTTAAATTGTACAATAATTATTTTCTATTGATATACTCAAAGGGCCCATTGGTTATTGGGTGAACAATTCGTTTGTCAATTGAAGAGGAGTAATTATGAGAAAATTTATGTTTTCTGTTATTGCCCTGATGCTGCTGCCGCTATATTCGCAGACAACATCTGCTGCTGAACTCAGCTCAGGGGAAACAGTGGCGGCAGTGGTCGGTACCAGCGGTGCAATATTAGCCGCAGGTCTGATTGCTGTAGGTAACGATGATAGCGATGGTAACAGCAACACCAATACCTCAACTACCACCACAACCTCACGCTAATAGGTCACTTAATTATAACCACACATCCGTGTGGTTATTTTCCCACATGATAATAAAGATATAGGGAATCACTTGTGCGCTATTCCTTATTGTTCCTCTGCCTCTTGTTACAAGCATGTTCCCCTTCGCAAAACAGTCTGGTTGATACTTTTAAGGTTGCCATTAAAGGGCCGCAGGATGTTGTGGTGCCACCCCAAAGAATTGCCGCTATTCCTTACGGCAGCATTTATTTAAAACTGCCTACGTCTGCGCAAATCTTTGTGGTCGGTTATCTCCAGGATGGCTTTGAAAAATGGAGTACCGGCGACCAGGTCGTATTTATTACCCAAAATGGTCGCCTGGTCCGGTCGGCCGGTTATTCGCAAGGGGATCTGCTGGAAGTCACCAATCTGCAACAAGACCCGCTGTTGCATGCAGCAAATTTGCGTGAAGGGGCAGGCTGGACACGTCTGATGCGCTGGACGGAGAACCGGCAGCCATTGTCATCCGTTGTGACATCCCGTTTCAGCCGTGAGGACGACGAAACCCTGACACTTCCCGGAAGAGTCGTCGCCTGTCAGGTCTGGCGCGAGGATGTGACGCTTGAGGCCACGGGTGACCGCTGGCAAAACACTTTCTGGGTAGATCCGCACAGCGGATTGGTGCTCAAGAGCAATCAGAGGTTGGGAGCAGATATGCCGGTGAGTATGACATTGCTCAAACCTGCCAATGCGGGGATCCCACCAGCATGAAAATAAAAACGCTTTTATTCATTTTTAGCGCCTTGCCGGGGATGGCATTTTCCGAGGGCAACGTGGCCGTTTACACCAGCGCCTCTCAGGGGCAGCCTGCCCAGGTACTCAGCCATATTAAAGATATGCGCCAGATGATGGCGGAGTCCGATCTGATCCGCCAATCCTGGTCGCCCGGCACCGTGATTGCTGTGCCTGCCGCTACGCCTGAGGCGCAGCAACAGTATCTGTCCATGCAGAACCAGCTCAAGGCCTGGCGTGCCACGGAGAATGGCGATACGCAGCAGACCATTAACCGTGTCATTCAGCAGTTGCAGGGGTTGCAGGTTACCGGTCGTCAGTTTACCCCGATGGATGCGGATTTGATCCTCAACAACAATGCCGCTAACCGCCAGTTACAGGGGGATTATCGCGTCTATACCGCAACGCGTCCCAACAGCGTGTTGTTGCTGGGTGCGGTGAGTGGTGCGGGAAAACAGCCGTGGGTTGCAGGTCGTACGATTCGTGAATATCTCGCAGACCATCAATTTCTTTCTGGTGCCAATCTGAATGAAGCCGTGGTGATTGATCCCAATGGAACCATCCGGGGCGCGCCGGTCGCGTACTGGAATTATCGCCACGCTGAAGCCCAGCCGGGCAGTATCATTTGGGTCGGTTTTTCTGACTGGACGCTGCCGCGCCAGTTTAAAAACCTTAATCAGCACATCGTCTCTGTTTTGGCGCACCGGATCCCTGAATGATGAAACCAAAATATCTTCTCAGCCTGCTTGCTGTGTCCGTGGTTTACGCTAATTCCGTCCGGGCGCAAACGTATGATGAACCCCTTGGTCCTTCACAGTCCGATTTCGGTGGCGCGGGACTTTTACAAACACCGACGGCGCGGGTTCCGAAAGAAGGGGAGTTCAGTGCCAACTACCGCGATAATGATGCCTACCGTTTTTATTCGGTCTCGATGGCGTTGTTTCCCTGGCTGGAGACCACGTTGCGTTATACCGACGTGCGTGACCGGCTTTACAGTAGTGATCCAAACTTCAGCGGCAATCAAACCTATAAAGACAAGTCTTTCGATGTGAAATTAAGACTGTGGGAAGAGGGCTACTATCTTCCGCAGGTTGCGTTGGGCAAGCGCGATATCGGCGGCACGGGGTTGTTTGACAGTGAATATCTGGTCGCCAGCAAAGCGGCCGGACCGCTAGATTTCACGCTGGGGATAGGCTGGGGTTATATCGGCAACAGCGGCAATATCACGAACCCTTTCTGCAAAGCCAGCGATAAATATTGTACCCGCGCGCAAAGCCATTCCACCGGCGATATTTCACTCAATGATATGTTCCGCGGCCCTGCGGGGGTATTCGGCGGCGTGGAGTATCAGACCCCCTGGCAGCCGTTGCGCCTGAAGATGGAATACGATGGGAATAATTACCGCGATGATTTCGCCGGGGCACTAAAACAGAACAGTAAGTTTAACTTCGGTGCTGTTTATCGCCTGGCAAGCTGGATGGATGTCAACGCCAGCTACGAGCGTGGCAATACCTTTATGTTCGGGTTTACCCTGCGCAGTAACATGAACGATTGGGTTCCTCATCAGATTGATGACCCGGTTCCTGCCTATCAGCCGCAGCCGCAAAGTGCGGGAATGGTTAATTACAGCGTCGCGACCGGGCAACTGGCTCAGCTGAAAGGCAATGCCGGGTTTAGCGAACCGCGTATCGACATCCGTGACGACACCCTCAACGTTACGGGTCAGCAGGATAAATATCGCAATACGTCCAAAGGCGTAGAGCGTGCCAATCTCATCATGCTGAATAATCTGCCGGAGAATGTTGACACCCTGGATGTTACCCAAAACCGCTTTGGTATGCCGATGGTCACCACACGTACCCGCGTGGCGAGCCTGCGTCAGCAGCAACAGGGTTATCCGCTGGGGCAGGAACAGTCCCTGAACCAGCAACGGATTGAACCGGTCACAGACGTCGGTCAGGGATTCTTTATCGGCAAGGACCGGTTTAATTACAGCCTGTCGCCGGTATTAAGACAATCCGTCGGCGGCCCTGAAAACTTTTATATGTATCAGATCGGGGTGCTGGCGGATGCCAACTACTGGCTGACAGATCATCTGCTTGTCGATGGCGGCGTGTTTGGCAACGTTGCCAATAACTACGATAAGTTCCGCTATGACGGCGTCAGTAATGACTCTTCTCTGCCACGCGTACGAACGCATATCCGTGAATACGTTCAGAACGATGTCTATGTGAATAACCTGCAAGCCAACTACTTCCATTATCTGGGCAACGGTTTCTACGGACAGCTTTATGGCGGTTATCTGGAGATGATGTACGGCGGCGTCGGGGGCGAAGTGCTCTACCGGCCACTGGATTCTGACTGGGCACTGGGTATTGATGCTAACTATGTCAAACAGCGCGACTGGGACGACATGATGCGTTTTACCGATTACAAAGCCGCGACCGGCAACCTGACAGCCTACTGGCGGCCGGCATTTATGGATGATGTGCTGGTGAAAATGAGTGTCGGGCAATATCTGGCTAAAGACAAAGGCGGCACGTTGGATCTCTCCAAACGCTTTGACAGCGGTGTCACCGTGGGAGCCTATGCGACGCTGACGAATGTCTCTAAACAGGAATACGGTGAAGGCTCCTTTACTAAAGGCTTCTACATCTCTGTTCCGCTGGACTTGCTGACGGTCAAACCGACACGCAGTACACCAACCGTCAGCTGGACACCACTGACGCGTGATGGTGGCCAGATGCTGGGCAGACAGTACGGCTTGTACGGTATTACTTCAGACAGAGATTCGCCGCAGTTGCCTTAATGAAAGGTTGTGCCTGACTGCAACAGTCAGGCACCTACAAAATGACTTATTTATTATTTTTCTGATATGTCAGCATGTCAGGAGACCGTTAATGAAGTCCATTATTATAAGCCTATTAACCTGATGTCCTCAGGTAATAATTATTTTTTGATACTTGTTGTGAGGGAAATATGACATTTCTCACCAGAAATTTTTACTCAAGCCTGTTTCTTGCTCTTTCGGATTTCGTCAGTTTTACCCTGTCGATTTATGTCGCTAAAATATTACTGAGCTTTATGCTCAAAGAGTTTGATGACTATATTCCCGCTCAACATGTTACTGCCCTGGTTTTATTACACTGGACGCTGGCATTTTGTTGTGTTGGCTGGTTCTCCATGCGCTTGCGGCATTATTACTACCGCAAAACCTTCTGGTTTGAACTGAAAGAAATTTTACGCACGCTGGTCATTTTTGCCGTTATTGAGATCGCGGTGATGGCTTTCGCGGAGTGGAATTTTTCCCGTTATATGTGGATCCTCACCTGGCTGTTGGTGCTGATATTTGTACCTTGTGCCCGCATGATGACTAAGCGTGTATTAACGGTTCTGGGTATCTGGCAACGCGATGCCATTATTATTGGTACCGGTAAAAATGCTCACGAGGCTTACAAAGCGATTCAAAGCGAAAAGAATCTCGGGCTGAACGTCACCGGATTTATTTCCAGCGAACTGACTGACAAGCCGGGGGACAGCATTGATGGCATTCCGATCATATTCTGCGATGACCTGTGGTTATTAACCCCGTGCGACAAGAAAACCCAGTTTATTGTCGCCGTGGAAGCACACCAGAGCGATATCCGTAACTACTGGCTGCGGGTGTTTATGATCCACGGTTACCGTTATGTCTCAGTGATCCCGACACTGCGCGGCATGCCGCTCGACAGTACGGATATGTCGTTTATTTTCAGCCACGAAGTGATGATCTTACGTGTTCATCAGAACCTGGCGAAATGGTCATCACGCTTCCTGAAACGTGCTTTCGATATTGTGGCTTCACTGGGGATTATTGCCATATTGTCTCCGCTGCTGCTGTATATCAGCTTCAAAGTGAGGAAAGATGGCGGCCCGGCAATTTATGGTCATGAGCGTATTGGTAAAGGCGGCCGTCCTTTCAAATGTCTTAAATTCCGCTCAATGGTAATCAATTCCAAGGAAGTGCTTGAGGAATTGCTGGCAAATAACCCCGAAGCACGCGCTGAGTGGGATGAGACATTTAAGCTGAAAAACGATCCACGTATTACGCGTATCGGACATTTATTGCGTAAAACCAGCATGGATGAATTGCCGCAGTTATTTAATGTATTAAAAGGAGAGATGAGCCTTGTTGGTCCGAGGCCTATTATTAACGCTGAACTGGAGCGTTACAGTGATGAGGTAGATTATTACTTGCTGAGCAAACCGGGAATGACCGGATTATGGCAGGTGAGTGGTCGCAGTGATGTGGATTACGAAACTCGCGTCTATCTTGACGCCTGGTATGTAAAAAACTGGTCGATGTGGAATGACATTGCCATCTTATTTAAAACAGTAAGTGTTGTGCTTAGAAAAGACGGTGCTTATTAACAGTCATTTAAATAATGCATCACCCTCATGTATTGGCTGCTAGTTATTAGCGTCATGGCCAACATCAATTTCTGTTGAACCACATGATATGGATTTTATGAAAAATAAAACGTTTAAGATTTCTGCATTATTCGGGGCTTTGTTACTGAGCGGATGTACGGTTATTCCAGGGCAGTCGTTAAGTACCATGGACAAAGACGTTGTTCAACCTACTGATAGCAATTATGACATTGATAAATTAGTTAACGTGTACCCGATGACGCCCGGCCTGGTTGATCAACTGCGTCCATTAACTGAAGAAGCACGTCCAAATCCTCAGTTAGATCTGCAACTGCAAAACTACCAATATCGTATCGGTGTTGGTGATGTGCTTATGGTTACCGTCTGGGATCACCCGGAACTGACCACCCCAGCCGGGCAATACCGCAGTGCCAGTGATACAGGGAACTGGGTCAATGCTGATGGGACGATATTTTATCCATATATTGGAAAAATATACGTAGTAGGCAAAACCCTCGCAGAAGTGCGTGATGAAATCACTCGTCGTTTAGCGACTTATATTGAAAGTCCTCAGGTCGATGTGGGAGTTGCGGCTTTTAGATCGCAGAAAGTTTATGTTACAGGGGAAGTTGTGAAATCTAGCCAGCAGCCAATCACTAATATTCCACTTACAATAATAGATGCGATTAATGCTGCGGGAGGAATGGCTCCTGACGCTGACTGGCGCAACGTGATACTGACTCATAATGGACAAGATACGCGTATATCGCTTCAGGCGTTGCTACAAAATGGGGATTTAACTCAAAACCATCTGCTTTATCCAGGCGATATACTATATGTGCCGCGCAATGATGACTTAAAAGTTTTCGTTATGGGAGAAGTAGGAAAACAAAGTACGCTTAAAATGGATCGCAGTGGCATGACGCTGGCGGAAGCATTAGGCCATGCGGAGGGGGTATCACAGGAAATGTCAGATGCTTCTGGGATTTTCGTAATCCGACAGGTTTTAGGCAGCAAACAAGGCAAAATTGCAAATATTTATCAGCTTAATGCAAAAGATGCTTCTGCGATGGTAATGAGCACAGAGTTTCACCTGCAACCATATGATATTGTTTATGTTACCACGGCTCCTGTGGTTCGATGGAATCGTGTTATATCTCAAATAGTGCCGACAATATCTGGTGTGCATAGTATAACGGAAGCAACCCGCTTTGTCCGAAACTGGGATTAATATGCATCATTCCATCTTAGTTGTATGTACCGGAAATATCTGCCGTTCACCAATAGCTGAGAGGCTATTGAAAAATTACTTACCAGATATAAAGGTAAGTTCTGCTGGTATAAAAGCATTGGAAAATAAGGATGCTGACACCTCAGCAATTGCAATTGCTGAAAAACATGGGGTTTCTTTATCTGGTCATAAAGGAAAACAATGCAGCTCAAGATTAATTCGGGATTATGATCTTATTTTAGTAATGGAGAAGTCACATATTGATTACATTACTGAAAATCATCCAGAGTCAAGAGGGAAGGTTATGCTACTTGGGCACTGGATGAACGGGAGAGATATCCCGGATCCGTATATGAAAAGTCCTGAGGTATTTGAATTTGTATTTAAATTAATTGATCAGGCTTGTCAATGCTGGGTTAAAAAACTCAGTGTATAACTAATCAGGGAAATAAAGCATGCGGTCAGTTATTTCAAAAAACACCCATGAAGATGACTCAAAAGAGTTTGATTTAAATCGTCTTTTCGGCGCATTGATCGACCACTATAAATTAGTGAGTTGTATTACATTTGTACTAACTTCACTTGCAATAATATATGTTATTTTTGCATCCCCTATTTACAAAGCTGATGCTTTAATACAAGTAGAACAGAAACAAGGTAATGCTATTTTAGATAGTATTAGCCAGGTTTTACCAGAGACACAACCTCAATCTGAGCCAGAGATTGCTTTGTTACAATCAAGAATGATTCTTGGTGAAACAATCGATGATCTTAATCTTCAAATAGAAGTCTCGCAAAAATATTTTCCGATTTTTGGGAGAGGTTTATCTCGACTTATGGGAGAAAATAAACAGAGTATTGAAGTGAGTAAACTTTTTGTACCAAAATTAAACTCTGATACTCCCGAAGTTGAATTGACTATAGTAGATAAAACTCATTATCGTGTAAGTATAGATTCGATTGACTATTATGGTCAGGTTGGCGTTACATTAGAAAAGCCACAAATAAATATATTAGTCAATAAGATAGATGCAGTACCTGACACGAAATTTTCGTTAAAATATTCAAGTAAATTAGACGTAATTAATGATTTGCAAAAAAGTATATTAGTGGCAGACCAAGGAAAGGATACCGGTATGCTCACTTTATCTATGATGGGAAGTGATCCAGTAAAGATATCCCGGATTTTAAATAGCGTAAGCAATAACTATCTGGCACAGAATATCGCGAGACAAGCAGCGCAAAATGAAAAAAGTTTAGAATTCCTTCAAATTCAATTGCCAAAAGTAAGAGCCGATCTCGATAATGCTGAAAATAAAATGAATGCTTATCGACGTCAAAAGGATTCAATTGATCTTTCACTGGAAGCTAAATCAATACTTGACCAAATTGTGAATGTTGATAATCAGTTAAATCAATTAACATTTAGAGAGGCAGAAATTTCTCAACTGTTTACCAAAGAGCATCCGACTTATAAAGCCCTCTTAGAGAAAAGGCAAATATTACAAGATGAAAAAAATAAACTAAGTAAGCAAGTATCAGCCATGCCTGTTACACAGCAAGAAGTGTTAAGACTAAGCCGAGATGTAGAATCAGGGCGTGCTGTGTATATGCAATTATTAAACCGGCAACAGGAACTTGAGATAGCTAAATCTAGCGCAATTGGTAACGTGAGAATCATCGATCAGGCGGTAACCGAGCCGAAGCCGGTCAAACCGAACAAAGCCATAATTGTTGCAATTGCTTTTATTTTAAGTTTAGTGCTTTCAGTTATTATTGTTGTTCTTAAAGAGTTCTTACACAAAGGCGTCGAAACACCTCAACAGCTTGAAAACTTGGGGGTTACTGTTTTTGCTAGTATTCCTAATTCAGAATGGATGGAGAAAAACAATAATTTAAAAACAAGTAGAAATAATATAAATAATGTGGAAAAGGTAGAGAAAATACTCGCTATAGATAACCCTGCAGATATAGCAATTGAGGCAATACGAAGCCTTAGAACGAGCTTGTATTTTGCGATGATGGAATCTTCAAATAATGTGCTGATGATTTCAGGGCCAACTCCTGGCGCAGGTAAGTCATTTATTAGTGCGAATTTAGCAGTGGTAATGGGACAACTAGATAAAAAAGTATTACTGATAGATGGTGATATGAGAAAAGGGTTTGCACATAAAGTTATGGGTATATCTGATAGAATCGGACTTTCGAATATACTTACCACAGATATTCCGTATTCAGAAGCTATAAATATAATTAGCAAGGCGAATATTGATTTTCTGGGTCGAGGGAAAGTACCTTCCAACCCTGCTGAATTGTTGATGAGTCCAAGGTTTTCAAAATTAATTGAATGGGCAACAAAAAATTATGACTTAGTTATCATCGATAGCCCACCAATATTAGCAGTAACTGATGCTGCGATAATTGGACGGCATGCGGGAACGAACTTAATAGTAGCCAGATTTGAAGATACGACCACCAAAGACATTGAGTTGAGTTTAAGCCGGTTTCAACAAAGCGGCGTAAGTATTAATGGATGCATTCTTAATGGTATAATAAAAAGACATAGTAGTTATTATAATTACTATGGTTATGAATATACTAGCCACCCTAAGAGTAAATAGTTTCTAAAGGGTAGTTTATTACAAACATAAAGTGAAGGTTAAATATGAATCGTAGAAATCTAATTATATTAACCTTTCTTACTTTAGGGCTGAAAGGTAGGCTAGCTTTAGCTTCGAAAAATCCAGAAGCTTTAAATATAACTCAGCACATCTTAGATCTAATGTCTGCGGGGAAATCTGTAAATATCCCCGCAGGTAATTATCTAATAGATGCAATATCAATAAAAGTTATATCGGGAAGTAAGTTGATTTTTTCTAAAGAAGCCGTTTTTAAAGTAAATGTTCCAGACCGTAGCGGTGGATGTATATTCCTTATTGATGATAAACAAGATATTGAAATAACAGGCGGTACTTTTAACGCTGAAGACGATATGATTGAAGTTATTAGTATTCGCAATGGAGCACATTCTATATCAGTTAGTGATGTAATGTGTAATGGATGTAGGTTATTAAGAACGGATGTAATGAAAAGCTATGATCGCATAAATGGTTCCGAATTAAATTATAACGTTAACATTAGTGAGTGTCATGGCGCGTCATCAAATATAGCGACAAGAAAAGCTTTCATTGAGTTACATTACATAAAGGATTGTAATTGTTTTGATTGTGAAATAGATGGATATTATCACGGTATAATGTTCTGGGGGGGGGATGCAAACCCAAAAAGAGATGGGATTGTGGAAAATATTAGGAAAGCATCCCATTTGAATTTTAAAGGCAATACTGTAAAAAATGTTCAACTAGGAGGGATTTGGGGGTCGATGGGGGAATATATTACTATTGATTCCAATTATCTTGAACAGGGAAGGGATGTTGGTATTGACTTTGAAGGTTGCAATAATTCGTTAGCAATAAATAATATTATAAAAAACTTTAGGCATGGAGGACTAGCAACATTTTTTTTGTGTAACGATATTAAATTCGAAAACAATACTTCTATTTCAACAAAAAAGGAAAACATAGTAGCTGCGATATTTAACTCAACGCTTAAGCAAGATAACAGGAATATCAAGTTCATTAATAATAAATTTATAGGAGATGGGGTTGTAACAGTATTTGCCCAAAATGGAACTGTTAGTGAGTTATTAATCCAAGGTAATGTATTTACAAACACATTGATAAAACTAACTAGTCCTAATAATGGGGCGATAAAAATATCTAAAAATAACTTCTCATTTAATATAATGCCACAAAAGGACATGCCTGTTGTAAATGTTTCAAATGTGCTTAATTCTACTAGTTATCTAATTGTAGAGAATAATCATATTAACAGTGAACAAAAATGGTTCGCAGATATCCCTGTTTTCCATATAAAAACGTTAGAATCTAGAAATTCAGAGTTAGCACCAATAGTTGAAGGTAACTTGGTCGAGAAAGTATCTTCACCTAAATCTGCTATAGTTTCAAAAATAACTCAAAAATAATTTTATATATTATCCCTCAGGATGTAAGATGAATAAACTGAGAAATTTTCTACTTTTTATAACATTCGCATTACCTAAAGCTGGTGCTAAGCTCGGTGGCTTTCCATTATATATATCATTAATTAGCAGTCTTTACTTCATGGTTTCTGGATTGCTGTATGTTTTTAAAAGGAAGATAGAGTTATTCTTTGTTTTATTACCTATCTTACTTGTCTTAGTTATGTTTTTGTTTAATCAGTTATCATTCACTGGCAATGAATATTATGGTAGCGGATATCTGGGCTCTGCATCTGTAATTGCTTATATTACTTCTTTTTTCTCGTTCCTATGCTACTACGGTGCTTTACAAATAAAGAACTCAGAAGAATGGAAAAGGAATTTAGTATTTATTTTTTATATCCTTGTCATCTACGCACTCATGCAAAAAATTTTTGGTGATTATAAAGTCACAATCCCAGGAATAACAGCGAATTACCAAGATGCAATAACTCCTGACTTTTTGGCAGGGAAAAATAATATGATCTGGGGAATCGGATATTTAAAAGCCACTTCCACTTATCAAAACGGAAATTTATTTGGTGCAAATCTCCTACTCATTGGTTTTGCTGTAATATCTAATTTTATCGTAGACAATAAGAAAGTAATAATTCCCATCTCCCTGTTATGCATTGTTGTTTTATTAACAGCATCGGTCTCAATTTACATTGGTCTGATTGCTGGGTTATTATGGATGTTCTTTACATCCAAAAATAATTCAGGCCGCTCAATTATAATTTTTCTGCTTGGTATCCTTTTTCTGTCTCTGCTGTTATTTTTTGTCTTCACAACAGATAATGTATTTTCTGAAATAATTCGCGAGAGATTATTTAATCGAGACTTGTCTGAAGGCAGTGGAAGAATTGAGAAAATAAATGAGTATTTAGAAATGGTTGGAAATAATTTTTGGGTATTGATTAATGGCATGCTTTTTTATGATAGAAAGTTTGATGAGATTTATGAAGTATTACCTGCTGCAATATTACAAATCTTTGGGTTGCCTTTGCTCGTCTATTATATATGGTTCTTGGCTGTAAAGTTAAAAGCTATCGTTAAGTCTCCTTATATGCTTCCTTTCATAGCATATTTTACCGCATCACTTTCTGATGGAGCATACTGGTTGCCACCTACTGCGACAAATTTATTTATTCTTTTAGGGCTTTGTACACTTTGGAATAAAAAAGTAAAGCATAATGAAATTATCAACTAATTTTTTTGGTGCTCATGAAATTAATATGACGAGTATGATATGCTAAGAAATAAAAAAATAGCAGTGGTATTCACAGCTTCAATTTTGGGTGGCCATGAATTGATGGCTGTAAATCATATTAAAAAATTCAAAAAAAGAGGGCTGGATATATATTCTTTTGTCCCAGAAAATAATGATAAATTAATTACTCTAATGAAATCATCAAGTTTGGATTATACTTTACATAAAGTGCGTCATCGGCGTCTGGAAATAATTAATTCTTTCATTAATTTGAAGTATCTACGTGAAGCTTTTAGTTTTTTAAAGGGAATACATAATAATTTCGATTTCGTAATAGTCGTCCAAGGGGATGTTGAGTTAGGGTCAGGTTTTATAAGCGCGGGAAGGAAATTATCTTTAAATAATATTATCAGCTATATTCCTTATACTCATAGTTTTAAAGTTATGGGGAGTAGGTTCGCTTTAGTGAAAGATGTTCTCGCGAAATATGCTTATAGACGTTGTGATAAATATATTACTATATGTAGTCAGTTTTCACTCGATTTAAAGAAGAAAAATCCCAAATCTCAAGTGCGCGTTTTGAAAAATTTTGTTGAAACACCTAATGTTTTTAAAACGAATCTGACCTACGAAAACAATGTTAAAAAACATGGTTATTTGACTATACTCATGGCTGGAAGAATTTATTTCAGGCAGAAAGGACAGGATATTCTCATTAAGGCGCTAAAAAGAATCCCACCTAATATTCATATTCAACTTAATGTTATTGGTGATGGCCCTGATTTCGATAAATTAGTAGAATTATCTACAGAACTCAACGGGAATATAAAGGTTGTTTTCTTTGGTTGGAAAGAAAATGTATGGGAGCACTCGAATTCTGTAGATTTACTGGTCATTCCTTCAAATTATGAAGGCGTACCATTAATAATGCTAGAAGCATTGAAAAGAAATCTCCCAATAATTGCTCCTGCCAGAGATGGAATGCTTGATTATCTTGACAAAAATTCATTATATCCCACAGGTCCCTCTGAGTGCCAATCTCTCGCAAATAAAATCATGGACTTTTTTAACGAAAGAAATTGTTAATTTATTGAAGGGTGTGATTATTGATGAGTAAAATATTAATTGATAACCGTTGGGACGGAACTGGCGGTATAGGTACCTTCGCACACGAGACGAATAAAATAAACCGTTATAAAGATGCAGGTTTTACTGGGAAACCATTTAGTCCGTTAGATTCTTTTAGGTTAACGCTGAGAACAATGTTTACTAGAAATAAAATTTTGTTTTTCCCTGGGTATATTCCTCCATTGTATTCCTGCTCTCCTTATGTAATTACTATTCATGATCTAAATCATCTCGACAGAGAAGATAATTCAAGTGTACTAAAAAAATTATTTTACAATACTATTATTCTTCGAGGATGCAAAAAAGCTAAATATATTTTTACGGTTTCAGAGTTTTCCAAAAAAAGGATAGTTGATTGGTCAGGCGTACCGAAGGAAAAGGTAATCAATGTAGGCAATGGTGTATCAAATGATTTTTCTCCTGAAGGAGAAGGAATAGGGTATCCTTTTGAGTACTTTCTTTGTGTAAGTAACAGGAAATCACATAAAAATGAGATTAGAACCTTGTTGGCATTTAGAGAATCAAAAATTCCTAGCACAATAAAACTTGTATTTACTGGTGAGGAAAATACTACCTTAAAGAATAAAATTGCAGAACTCGGGATGTCTGAAAGAGTTATTTTTTCGGGTTTTCTTAAGAAAGTTGATTTGCCAAAAATCTATAGAAGTGCCAAGGCTCTTGTCTTCGTATCCTTGTACGAAGGGTTTGGATTGCCAGTACTTGAGGCAATGGCGAGCGGCGTTCCTGTTATTACATCTTCGACAACCTCATTGGGTGAAGTCGCTGGAAATGCTGCATATTTGGTTGATCCAGAAAATGTCGCTCAAATCGCAGAAGCGATTAATATCCTTAATCGAGATGAGTTTGTGAGGTCGGATTTAATTCATAAAGGATTATCCCATGTACAAAAATACTCTTGGGAAAAGGCAGCGAGTAAAATAAATTATCATTTGTCTTTAATATAAGTATATTACCTTTTCCCATAAGCGTAATTTTTCGCATTTTCACGGTAATTAATATACAACTTAAGAGTTTTAGAATAAGAGAGAATTCCGTGGTTGATAAAAAACTAATGGCAAGAAATACTCTTATGCTTTATGCCAGAATGTTACTCATTATGTTTGTAACATTCTATACATCAAGGATGGTGTTGGAGGCGTTAGGTGTTTATGATTTCGGTTTATATAGTGTTGTTGGCAGTATTATTATCTTGTTTTCATTTATCCAAAACGTATCTGCTTTGGCGACTCAGAGATTCTTATCGGTTGGTTTAGGGAGGAACGACCATGCCTGGACTAATAAGGTTTTTAATACAAGTTTTTTAGTGCATTTAACTATCTGCGCGTTTGTTCTATTTTTTGCAGAAACAGCCGGGTTATGGTTTATTTCACATAAAATGAATATACCAGCAGACAGAGTGTCTGATGTTTTTTGGGTATATCAAATATCAATAATTTCCCTTCTTTTCCAAATAATGCAAACGCCGTTTATGGCTGCTTTGATAGCTCTGGAAAAAATGGATGCCTTCGCGAAAATAGGTATTTTCGATGCTTTCCAGCGATGGTTTATGGTCTTTATATTTACGCTTTTTAACTTTAATCATAAAATAGTATACTATTCTTTATTTTTATTGATCGGTTATTTTCTTGTATTTATTTTATATTTCGTATTTTGTGTTAATAAATTGGATATTTGTAAGATAAAACCAAAAATATCTGAAAGCAAAGACCTTTTTAAAGAAATACTATCATTCTCAAGTTGGTCCATGATTGGGTCATTGAGTGTTGTTGGCTTATCACAGGGTATAGCATTGCTAACCTATTTCTTTGTAGGTGTTGTTGCAAATGGCTCTGTCTGGCTAGCTGAACAAATAATGGTTGCCTTTAATAGGATTATAGGGACTCTTCAGACAGCATTTAACCCACAAATTATTAAGCAACAGTCGGTTTTACAAACTCAGGAGGTCTCCTCCTTAATTAAATTATGTTGCAAGCTGACAGCATGTATTGTTCTGATCTCTGCAATTCCTGTTTTCGTAGATACTAAAGTAATTGTAAATTTATGGCTTTCTCAGGCGCCTCCATATTTGGAGGGCTTAATAAAAATAGTCGTTGTATACATACTTATAGATGCATTATCTGGACCATATATTACTGCAATATATGCAGTTGGAAGACTGCAAAAATATCAAGTTACCGTTTCTATAATCATGATTTCATCGCTTATTTTATCATTTGTGCTTTATTCACTCGGGTTCTCTATTTATGTTGCTTACTCGGCTAGGGTAGTTTGTTCTTTTGCATTACTTTTATATAGAGTTTTGTTAGTTAGTCGCATTGCCAATGTGGGATATAAATCGTTTTTATATAATGACTTTCCCAGACTTGCTTGTGTTACAGTAATTTCTATTTTGTTTAGTGAATTTATAAATGGATATTTATCTAATGGTTTGAGTGGGTTGATATTCTTAGTGATTATTAATGCTTTATTTGTCCTTGTTATGCTTTCTATATTCTCTATAAATTCAACTGAAAGGCGTTTTATCGTCAATTTGATAAAAAAACGTTTTTAATTTGGTGTTGCGCTTTCTGTTTATAAGGTGACGTTATGAATAATAAGTTTGGGGTTATGACATACGAGAGTGATATTTATATAAAAAGGAATTGGATTAATTTAGGTGACTATGTACAAAGTACTGCTGCAAAACAGTTTTTAAATTCCGTAGACTCATTTATTCCTCGCGACCACATGAATACTTATAGCGGGGATGCAGTAAAAATGATCATGAATGCTTGGTATATGGACATTCCAGAGAATTTCCCCCCAGCAAGAAATATTGAGCCGTTATATGTTTCTATTCATATTAACTCTACTATCGTAGATGCTATTTTTTCTAAAGAAACCATACAACATTTCAAACAGCACGAACCAATTGGTTGTCGCGATTTCTATACGAGAGATTTATTAAATTCTAAAGGTATTGAAGCATATTATTCAGGTTGCATGACTCTTACACTTGGTGAAACCTATAAAAGGGACAATGTTACTGATGACGTTTACTTTATTGATGTAATGTATGATTCGATGACTATCCCAGAATTACTACGTAAACCCTTAAGATTGGGGAAACGTATTTTAAATGGAAGGGCATTTGAATTTAACCATAGGAATCGGGTCCTAAATAAATACTTTGAACCCGACTTAATTAAAAATGCCAAGTTTGAAACTCAAATTATACCTTACGTGACTGCAAAAGAAGGTTTCAAACTTGCTGATGATTTTCTGAGGCGTTTAGCTAATGCCAAATTAGTTGTGACATCACGTATTCATACTGCTCTTCCATGTCTTGCTATGGGGACGCCAGTTATTTTTGTTAATGGCGGTTTTAAAAACAAAGTAGATAACTGTCGTTTTGATGGGCTGTTTGATTTCTTTAAAAGAATAGATGTTGATGCAAAGGGTGAATCTGTCGCTAATTTCAATTTTGCAGGTGATAAAATCGGCCTCAATACGAAGATTAAGAACTTGGACACCCACCTTGAGTATTCTCGTCAGCTTATTGATAAGTGTAATTCATTCGCGAGATAGATTATATAAACGCTCCTTGTATGGTTGTCATATCTTAACTTTATCAAGCTAAGCATTACCTAATGCCAAAGGACGTTAATCTTTCTTAGATTAACGTGGAATTATTACGTCGAGGTAATCATGATCCTTCCAGTAATCATGGCTGGCGGCACCGGTAGCCGTTTGTGGCCAATGTCTCGTGAGCTTTATCCAAAACAATTTCTTCGTCTGCATGGCGATAATTCCATGTTGCAGGAAACGGTCACCCGTTTAAAAGGGCTGGACGTTTCTGCACCGCTGGTTATTTGTAATGAAGAGCATCGTTTTCTTGTTGCCGAACAATTACGACAAATAGACCAGCTCTCCGACAATATTATTCTTGAGCCTGTCGGGCGCAATACGGCGCCTGCTATTACGCTGGCTGCGCTCAGTGCCATCGACAACGGTTCTGATCCGTTACTGTTGGTGCTTGCTGCCGACCATGTTATCGAGTCTCCGGATGCCTTCCATCAGGCCGTGCAGAATGCTATTCCGTTCGCTGAGCAGGGGAAACTGGTCACGTTCGGTATCGTGCCAACAGGCCCTGAAACCGGTTACGGTTATATCCAGCGGGGAACAGAATTCAGCAGTGATGCCGATCCTGTTTTTCGGGTGCAGCGTTTTGTCGAGAAACCGAATCTTGAGACCGCATTACAATATCTGGAAAGCGGCGAGTATTACTGGAACAGCGGTATGTTTTTGTTCCGCGCCAGACGTTTTCTTGAAGAGATGGCGAAATTCAGGCCGGACATACTCGAAGCCTGTCAGAAAGCGATTGAAACTTCGCATACTGATGAGCAGCAAGATTTTATTCGTGTAGATAAAGCGGCATTTATTTCCTGCCCGGATGAATCGGTTGATTATGCCGTAATGGAAAAAACCACGGATGCGATTGTTGTTCCGTTAGATGCGGGCTGGAATGATGTGGGTTCCTGGTCGGCGCTTTGGGAAGTGAATGATAAAAACGCTGAAGGGAATGCCATCAATGGCGATGTATTTACCCATAATGCGAACAATTGTTATATCAACACCGATGAGAAATTGGTGGCCGCCATTGGTGTGGATAATCTGGTCATCGTAAATACGAAAGATGCCGTTTTAGTCATTGATAAAAACCAGGTGCAGGACGTTAAAAAAGTCGTCGAATATTTAAAAAATAATAAACGACGGGAATATCGTTTGCACCGCGAATCCTATCGCCCGTGGGGCCGTAACGATAATGTCGTGACTGCACCCCGTTATCATGTGAACCGCATCACCGTTAAACCGGGCGGACAGTTCTCATTACAGATGCATCATCACCGCGCGGAGCACTGGGTTATTCTTTCGGGCACCGCCAGAGTTATTCTCGAAGATAAAAATTATCTGCTCAGTGAAAATGAATCAACGTTTATCCCTATTGGGGCTCAGCATATGTTAGAGAACCCGGGAAAAATTCCTCTGGAACTTCTGGAAATACAGTCGGGATCCTATCTGGAAGATGACGATATTATCCGTATAAAAGATCACTATGGTCGCTGTTAATTTGGGGATGAAATATGTCAGGTACATTAACTTGCTTTAAAGCTTACGATATCCGCGGTGAATTAGGCGTCGAATTAAATGAAGATATTGCCTATCGCATAGGGCGTGCTTACGGGGAATATTTAAAACCCAATAAAATGGTATTGGGGGGCGATGTCCGCTTAACCAGCGAAGCATTAAAACTTGCGCTGGCGAAAGGTTTGCAGGATGCGGGAACCGACGTTGTTGATATCGGCGTGACAGGTACAGAAGAAATCTATTTTGCGACGTCTTTTTTGTGCCTTGATGGCGGCATTGAAGTGACAGCCAGCCACAATCCGATGAACTACAACGGCATGAAACTGGTGCGTGAAGATTCCCGTCCGATCAGCGGTGATACCGGCTTACGTGATATTCAGGCGCTGGCGGAAGCTAATAATTTTCCACCGGTCGATCAGGCTAAGCGCGGCAGTTACGAGAAAGCCTCTGTGCTGGATGAGTATGTTGATAAGCTGCTCAGCTTTATCAATGTAGAGAACTTTACCCGCCCTTTAAAGCTGGTGTTTAACTCCGGTAATGGGGCAGCGGGCCATGTTGTTGATGCCATCGAACAGCGGTTTATTGCAGCCGGTGTGCCGGTTGAATTTATCAAAGTTCACCATGAGGCAGACGGCACATTCCCGAACGGTATTCCTAACCCGTTATTGCCGGAGTGCCGTCAGGACACGACGGATGCCATCATCAAGCACAACGCAGATATGGGGATCGCTTTTGACGGTGATTTTGACAGATGTTTTCTCTTTGATGATGCCGGTAATTTTATCGAAGGGTATTACATCGTCGGTCTGCTTGCCGATGCCTTCCTCGAAAAATATCCCAACTCAAGAATTATCCATGACCCGCGTCTGAGCTGGAATACCATTGATATTGTCACCGGTGCGGGCGGCGTGCCTGTCATGTCGAAAACCGGCCATGCTTTTATTAAAGAGCGTATGCGTCAGGAAGATGCGGTCTATGGCGGTGAGATGAGCGCCCATCATTACTTCCGCGATTTCTATTATTGCGACAGTGGGATGATCCCCTGGCTGCTGGTCGCTGAATTATTGCATCTGAAAGGCAAGTCTCTGCGGCAACTGATTAATGACCGGATCACGGCCTATCCTGCGTCCGGCGAAATTAACAGCTATTTGCAGCAGCCTAAAGAATCCATTGCCCGTGTATTAGCCATGTATGAAGGTGAGGCGGTTAATGTCGATCATACTGACGGGATCAGTCTTGAGTTTGACGAATGGCGTTTCAATCTCCGCAGTTCTAATACAGAACCCGTTGTACGGTTGAATGTTGAATCCCGCGCAAATACAAAACTCATGCAGGAGCAAACCAGAAGAATTCTTTCTATCCTCCGCAGTATGTAATTATTAAAAATATCTTATTTAAGTGAGTAATGATAACTCGCTGTGGGTTTGTATTACTCACTTTTCATTTTATAAGGTTTAAATTATGTCACATGATGTGAGTGTTGGGATTGTTGCTGACTGGTTGGTGACATTTGCAGGGTCAGAAAAAGTTATTGCAGAGTTTATTAAATTATACCCAAATGCTGATATTTATTCTGTTGTCGATTTTCTTTCTGATGAATCCCGGAAGAAATTCTATGGAAAAGAAGCGACGACCTCTTTTATACAGCGGTTACCTTTTGCGAAGAAGAAATATCAGCAGTATCTGCCTTTAATGCCGCTGGCTATCGAGCAGCTTGATGTGACGGGGCATGACATTGTGCTTTCCAGCAGTCATGCGGTGGCTAAAGGCGTATTGACCGGCCCTGATCAGTTGCACATCAGTTATGTGCATTCTCCGATCCGCTATGCCTGGGATTTTCAGCACCAGTATTTGCGTGAGGCGGGGCTGAACAAAGGCCTGAAAGGGAAACTGGCCCGCTGGTTCCTGCATAAAATCAGGATTTGGGATTACCGGACAGCCAATGGCGTGGATCACTTTATCGCTAATTCCCAGTTTATTGCCCGGCGAATTAAGAAGGTCTATGGCCGGGATGCGGATGTTATTTATCCTCCTGTCGATGTAGAACGTTTTACTTTGCAGGAGAATAAAGAAGACTTCTATTTTACCGCCTCCCGCATGGTGCCTTATAAGCGTATCGACCTGATTGTTGAAGCATTCAGTCAGATGCCGGATAAGAAACTGGTGGTGATCGGTGACGGTTCTGAAATGGCGAAAATAAAATCCCGGGCTGGCAGCAATATCGAAATTCTGGGTTATCAGCCTGACGATGTGATGCAAGATTACATGCGGCGCACCCGGGCGTTTGTTTTTGCTGCTGAAGAAGATTTTGGCATTACGCCGGTCGAAGCACAGGCCAGCGGGACGCCGGTTATTGCCTTTGGCAAAGGCGGTGTTCTGGAGACCATCAGACCTTATGGCGAACGTAATGCCACCGGGGTATTTTTCTCAGAGCAAACGGCGGAATCACTGATTAACGCCGTGCGTCACTTTGATACGATTAAAGACTCTATCCTGCCGAAGGACTGCCGCGAAAACGCTTTAAAGTTCTCTGCACAAAGATTTCATGATGAGCTGGATGAGTATATCAAAACAAAATGGCATGACTTCAATGAACGTAAACGCATCGTTTATTAATTTTTATCCTTTTTAATATTGTTCTTTTTTCTGTCGTTGACTGTTTATTCTGCGATTCATCTTACTCAACATAACCTTGCAATTATAATCGTGCATCTGTCCGGATGCGTTTTTTAAATTGTAATCTAAGGGTTTACTATGTCTAAGGTCGCTCTTATTACCAATATCTCCGGGCAGGACGGGTCTTATCTGACTGAGCTTTTGCTTAAAAAAGGCTATACAGTCCATGGGATTATCCTGCACAGCCCGGTACCCGATACTGAATTTGTCACTGATGATTTACATGCAAACAATCCTGATTTCCATATTCATCATTATGGCTGGGGTGAAATCTTAGATCTGAGGAGTTTGCTGGCGTTAATTCGCCCGGATGAAATTTATAATCTGGATATCACCAGTGAAACTACCGCGCATTCTACATTTCCTGTCACCGGGATCAGTGCGCTGAGAATGCTGGAGGCTATCCGTTCTGAGGGGCTGGAGCGCACAACCCGTTATTATCATGCCTCATCTTCCGCGTTGTGCGGGCTGGTTAACGGCATGACCATCAATGAAATGGTGACGTTTAATCTTCCGCCTTCGGAGACCGTCGCCAGAGTCAGTGATTTCTGGACCGCCGTGAATTACCGGGAAACATTCGGTATGTATGCCTGTAACGGCATTCTGTTTAACCATGAGTCGCCGCGGCGCAGCGAAAGTTTTGTCACGCGTAAAATCACACGCGGGCTGGCGAACATTACTCAGGGGCTGGAGAAGTGCCTTTATCTGGGCAATCTGAATGCCTTACGTGACTGGGGGCATGCCAGAGATTACGTCAAAATGCAGTGGCTGATGCTGCAGCAGGACAAACCGGAGGACTTCGTCATTGCAACGGGCGTGCAGTTTACGGTGCGTCAGTTCGTGACTTTTGCGGCCCTTGAACTGGGGATCAAACTGCGGTTTGTCGGCAAAGGCGTGGAGGAAAAAGGCGTGATTGCGGCGATTATCAGCCCGGTCGCGGCAGCGCTGAAAGTCGGAGATGTGATTGTCGCCGTCGATCCGCGTTATATGCGCCCGTCGGAGGTCAGCAAGGTTTCGGTTAATCCGTCAAAAGCACGGCGTCAGTTAGGCTGGGCACCTGAAACCTCATTACAGGATCTGGTGATTGAGATGGTGCAGGCGGATCTGGCCTTCGCCAAAAAGGCGGCGCGTCTGAAGCTGTACGGCTAACGCCAGTCGCTGTTTCTGAAGATGTACGAAAAAAGCCGGAGAATGCGCTGACATTCTCCGGCTTTTTTTTGCCTTCAGGAAAGCTGTTTATTTAGCGCCAAAACAGGCATCCAGCCCTGCCTGAGTATCTTTGCTTGCCAGACCTGGCATAGGTTTATCGGCGATAAGCGTGACGCCGGTATCGACATACCCGGACACCTTTTTGCCGTGTCTGGCATAGGCAACGGCAGCATCAACACCCATCGCCGCCATCGTTAAAGGATACTGCTGGGCCGTGGCGGCAATCTTGCCCTCACGTACGTAATTTACCCCCGCACACCCGCCATCAACAGAGAGAATCATGGCATTCTTTTGTTTACCTGCTTCCTGCAAGGCTTTGTAGGCTCCGGCTGCGGCCGGTTCATTGACGGTGTAAACCAGATTAATGTCCGGATGGGCTTTCAGGCAATTTGTCATGACCTCGTAGCCTTGTTTCTCTGCCCCTTCGCTATAGCCTGCACACACAATTTCGGGTGCGGCTGACAGTTCACTGGATTCGGCACCTGCCGCAGTTAACCCCAATCCTTTCATAAACCCGTTGTGTCTTCTTGCCCCTACCAGATGTCCTGGCGATAAATCCAGCATCGCTATTTTGAGGGGTTGTCCCGCGAACGTCAGCGGCATGGCCGCCTGAGCATACTGGCCAATCAATTCGCCAGCTTTATAGTTATCGGTGGCGAAGAGGGCATCGACGGCACTGATCGGATCCGTCGGGGAATCGAGGGCGATAACCTGCACGCCTTTCGCCCGGACCTCATCGAGTGCGGGCACAATGGCCTTAGCATCGCTCGGCGTAATGAGCAATGTTGTCGCGCCAGAGGCCACCATGGACTGAATCGCGATGATCTGTGAAGGATAATCGCTGTCTTCTTTACCGGCTGCGGTAAGCAGTTTGACCCCGTGTACGGTGGCCCCCAGCATGGCACCTTCTTTCATTTTCAAAAAGAACGGGTTGGTGTCTGTTTTAGTAATCAGGCCTATCGTGATGTTCTCATTGCTGCTGGCAAGAGCTGCCGATGTCAGCAGGGTCGTCGCCACGGCAAAAACGCAGGAAATTTTCATGTAAATACCTTAGCGGGTGGCTGTTGCAGTGACATTAAGATTTCCCGCACGTGAAATATCAAATGCAGAAATCCCCTCCAGCAAGATATGGGCCTGTTGTTTTAAACTGTCCGCTGCTGCCGCACTTTGTTCTACTAACGCGGCATTCTGCTGCGTCGCCTCGTCCATGTTGACCACGGCTTTATTGACCTGATCGATGCCAGTATGTTGTTCGCTTGAGGCAAGGGTAATCTCAGCCATCAGGCTGTTGACGCCTTTGACCGCATTCACCACTTCCATCATGGTGGTGCCCGCTTCATCCACCAGCTTAGAACCGACGTTAATCCTTTCAACAGACTCGCTAATCAGGTTTTTAATTTCCTTGGCGGCATTGGCGCTGCGCTGTGCCAGCGTTCGCACTTCACCGGCAACTACCGCAAAACCACGTCCTTGCTCACCGGCACGGGCTGCTTCAACGGCGGCGTTAAGCGCCAGAATATTGGTCTGGAAAGCAATGCCTTCAATGACCGTGATGATTTGTGTCACTTTGCCTGAGCTTTCGGCGATTTCATGCATGGTGCTGACGACGCGTTCAACGACGTTGCCGCCGCGTTGCGCCACTTGTGACGCACTTGTGGCCATCAGATTCCCCTGATGGGCATTGTCGGCGTTGTGTTTCACTGTCGCGGTCAGTTCCTCCATGCTTGCTGATGTCTGTTCCAGCGAGGAAGCCTGGGCTTCGGTCCGGCGACTCAGATCCTCATTGCCCAACGTAATTTCGGTGGATGCACTGACAATGCTTTCAGCGGAATTAGCCACCTGGTTGATTAACTGGTGCAGTTTCGCCTGCATTCCGCCAAGCTCTGCCAGGACGCTGTTTTGTGGTGCATTTTCCGCGCCTTTCACTTCACTGAGATCACCCGCAGCAATACGTTGTACCACCTGACCTAAAACAAGCGGTTCTTCACCCAGTGCACGGAACAGGGAACGGATAATAATGCCCCCCAGAATAACCGCCAGACTCAGTGCGACCAGGCTGATAACGATGAAAATGAGGCGGGTTTGTTGATACGCATCTTGTGCGGTATTCAGGCTCTCTTTAGCCCGTACGTTACTGTACTGGAGATAGTCATTGGTCGTATTCAGCAGCAGCGCCAACTGAGGTCGTAGCTCGCGATTCATGCGGTCAATCGCTTCAGCTTTCTTCTCTTCAAGGGCCAGATCAACAATATGTTTAGCCACCGGACGGTATCCTTCTTCCGCATTAGAAATCGCGGTCACGAATTGCCGATCCTTATCTGTGACATCTGAGTGTTCTTTGATTGCCGCCTGAAGCCGGTTCAGCGCGGCTGCGGTTTTCTCTTCTGCAGCAGCGACTTGTCTTTTACCTGCTTCGATATCAGCAGCCTCACTGACCAGCACCAGCCCGTAAATATTCAATGAACTGTCTTTTACGCCGCTGAGAATTAAATTCACAGCCGCCTCACGGGCGGAAACCTGCTGTACGTGAGTTTTGAATCTGTTGTTGGCCTGGCTTAACGCGTTGATAGAGAGCAGGACTACTGCGAGAACAATGACGACTAAAACGCCAAATCCCAGCGTAAGCTGGGTGCGTACAGTAGTGTGTTTAAAAGACATAGTGGTAACTCCCTGAAATTGCGATTAAAAAGGTGCAGGCACCTTAAGTTATGACAACATTTCAATCAGTCTCGTGCGTAAAATGTCGTTACCGGAGTAGCCTGTCAGGAAACACAGGATAGAAATCTGTCGGGAAGAAACTGAAGTTGGTCACGTGAACCGAATGAGTTTTAGTGATTAAGTTAACGGCACACTGGCGAGGAAACTTGATAGCAGGGGGCGGACAGCCGGTTTGTTTGTCAGAAAAGTGTGATGTCTGTCAGGTTTTCATGCCGGCAATGTTTTCACGCGCTGTTGCGCATAACCTCTGAACGAAAGGCGCGGGCACAGGGCCGTCAGTGTGGCCGTCACGCCGGATTCATCATCAGAAAAATCATTCCATTTTTATAATCTCAGGCAATGATTCAAGTTTCATATTTTGAAACATAAAGCCCTTAATAACCCTCAAACTAAGCTTGCACTATAGAGTATAGCCAGTGCTATATTCGTCTTTGCCGGATAAAATTCACACAAAAATAACAAGCAAGAACAGGGCGGGCAGTATGCGTGGAACAGGCCAGACTTCTTCTCTAACCGACAGAACCAATGCGGCGATTGCTAACGCCATGTCCGGCCGCAAACGCGGCCTGATGACACCGCTGTTGTTTGCGGGGCCAGCGGTGATCGCCTCGATCGCCTATATGGATCCGGGTAATTTTGCGACCAATATTCAGGCTGGCTCGCGCTATGGCTACGCGCTCCTGTGGGTGGTTGTCATGGCCAATATGATCGCCATGCTGTTTCAGGCGCTCTCCGCCAGACTGGGGATCGTCACCAACAGAAATCTGGCGGAAATGTGTCGCGACCAGTTCTCCAGACCCGTGGTTTGGGGGATGTGGGTGGGCAGCGAAATCGCCGCAATGGCGACCGATCTGGCCGAATTCCTCGGGGGGGCTTTAGCCCTGTCGTTACTGTTCCATATGCCGTTACTGGCCGGGATGGGTATCACGGCGCTGGTTACCTACGGCCTTTTGATGGTGGAAAAGCGTGGTTTCCGCCCTGTTGAGCTGATGATCGGCGGGTTAGTGGCGGTGATTGCACTGTGTTATCTGGTTGAAATGTTTATTGCGCAGGTTGACTGGGCCGCAGCCGGTCTGGGCATGGTGACACCGCAACTGCCCGACGCGCAGGCGCTGACCATTGCCGTGGGGATCATCGGAGCCACCGTGATGCCACATGCGATCTTCCTGCACTCGGGGCTGACTCAGCACCGTACCCATGCCAGGAATCCGGGCGAACGTCGTACACTGCTGCGTTTTTCTAATATTGAAGTGGTGATCGCGCTGACCCTCGCCGGATTGGTGAATATCGCGATGGTGATTATGGCCGCGAGTGCCTTCCATGCCGGCCACAGCGATGTGTCGGAAATCGAAACGGCTTACCACACCCTGACTCCGCTGTTAGGGGCGGGGGCGGCAGGTTTCTTCCTGCTGTCATTGATTGCTTCCGGTATTTCCAGTTCAGTGGTAGGCACTATGGCAGGCCAGATGATCATGCAGGGCTTCGTCGGTTTTCGCATTCCCGTCTGGTTGCGCCGTCTGGTCACCATGATCCCTGCGTTTATCGTGGTGGCGATGGGCGTTAATGCCACCGACGCGCTGGTATACAGCCAGGTGGTGCTCAGCCTGGCGTTGCCTGCGCCGATGATTGCATTGGTGATATTCACCAGCCGTCGCGACATCATGGGGGAGTTTGTTAACAGCCGCCTGACTGTCGTGACTTCCATCATCGGCACCGTGGTGATTGTGGCGCTCAATATCATCCTGCTGCTGCAAACATTTGGCGTGAATATTCCCGGTCTGGAATAATGCCAGAAGGCTTACTTCGCCATCGCCTTCTGGTTCTTCGCCCGCAATTTCTTCGCCCGGCTCTCCAGCATCAAATAGCACACCAGCGCCAGCAGCAGCGGCAGGAAGTAGTAGAGCATACGGTAGGCCAGCAGGGCGGCGATAATCGTGCCCTGCGACGTATGTTCTCCGGCCAGCAGGGCGATAAACACCGCTTCCAGCACGCCGATCCCCGCGGGAATATGCACAATCACCCCGGCGATACTGCTGACTAACAGCACGCCCAGCACAAAGAAATAGTTCACATCCTCGCCTAACAGCAGCCAGATAATCGCCCCCATGGCCATCCAGTTGGCGCTGGAAATTACCATCTGCGCCACGGCAAATTTAAACGACGGTAGCACCAGTTTTTGCCCTTTCACCGTCATATGGCGGCGTTTAGCATAGGCGCAGAACCAGACGTAAGTGGCCACCATCGCCAGCAGCACAATGCCCATAATGCGCAGTGTGCCTTCGTCGATGTACCAGTGCGAAGGCAGCTCCACGACGCCGAAGGTGAAGATAATTCCGCCGAGCAAAATATAGCCAAGCCAGTTGGTGGTAATGCTCAGTGAGAAAATGCGGGTGATCGTGGCGCCGGGCAGACCCAGGCGGGAGTAGAGCCGGTAACGCATGCCGATGCCGCCAACCCAGGTGCTGAGCGTGAGGTTAAAGGCGTAGCAGATAAATGACACCAGCATCACCTGACGGGCCGCGAGTTTGTGCCCGCAATAAGCGCGCGCCAGCAGATCGTAACAGCCGTACAGCAGATAGCTGATGATCACCAGCACCACTGATATCAGCAGTGGCGTGCGGTTGTAATTGCGAATGACCTTCCACACGTCTTCCCAGTTGACCGTGCGGGCGTAAACCACCAGCAGCACAGCTACGGCGATAAAGAAAATCCAGGTGAGTATTTTTTTCGCCAGACGCCACTTCGGATGTGATGCAGACATTATGATTTCACCTCTGAATTCTCTGACGTCACCCGATCCTGCGTTTCAATTTCGGGTTGTACGGGCGGCTTTACCTGGGCAAGCCTTGGCGTGTGCGCCGGTAGCCAGCCGACCATGGCCGGAAATTTACGCAGGAAGTGAAACGCCACCACGCTTTTCGCCAGGTTCCACCAGGTGCGTTTCGGGGCCATAGTTTGATCTACGCGCTGGCAGTCTCTGGCGATAATACCGTGCAGGTTCTCGCGCAGCGTCTGGTTAAACGTCCGGTCGTGGATAATCAGATTGGCTTCAAGATTGAGCGACAGGCTCAGCGGATCGAGATTACTGGAGCCGATCGTCGCCCAGTGAGCATCCATCAGCGCGACCTTGCCGTGCAGCGGACGACGGCGATATTCATACACCTGCACACCGCCTTTCAGCAGATAGTTGTACAGCAGCTCTGCACCGACTTTTACAATCGGCATATCCGGCTCGCCCTGCACGATGAGTTTTACCTGCACGCCGCGGCGGGCTGCATTGCGCATGGCGTGAAGCAGACGGTAACCAGGAAAGAAATAGGCGTTGGCGATAATCACTTCGCGCCTGGCGCTGGCCAGCATTTTCAGATAGTGACGCTCAATATCATCCCGGTGATCGTCATTATCGCGCCAGACAAACAGCGCCTGCGCCTCGCCGGGATTGCGATTTTCCGCCGCATGATAGCGGCGACGTTGCTGCCACCATCGGTGGGTATGCGCATGATCAGGCAGATTTTCCAGCTCAAACTGCAAAATGTCATCCACCACCGGGCCTTCCACCCGTACGGCGTAATCCTGCTTGGCCTCGGGACCGTAATCGGACATGTGCTCGGCGGAGTAATTAATCCCGCCGACAAACGCCACTGTATTGTCGATGACAACAATTTTACGGTGCATACGGCGGAAGAGATTGGTTCGCATACCGAACAGCGGCGGGCGCGGGTCGTAATAGCGAAACACCACGCCTGCTGAAGTCAGTTCGCCGACGAAATCATCGCTCAAATCAGGTGATCCGTAGCCGTCGAGCAGCACTTCAACCCCGATACCGCGCTGTGCGGCGCGCAGGAGCACCGCGTGTAACTGGCGACCCACGTCATCTTCAAACCAGATAAAAGTTTCGAGAATCACTTTACGCTGAGCGTTATCGATAGCGTCAAATACCGCCGGGTAATATTCGTCGCCATTTTCCAGAAGCTGGATGCGGTTGCCTTCCCGCCATGCGGTTTTCATAGATGGATCTCCGCGCTTAACGGGGCATGATCGGACAGATGACGCCAGTTACGCAGCGGCAGCACCGCAGGCGCGCTGGCATTGGCATTTTTCACATAGATTCTGTCAAGACGCAGAAGCGGCATCCTGACCGGGAAAGTGCGCGCCGGGCGGCCTTTTGCGCGGGTGAAAATCTCATCGAGTCCCGCCTGTACTTTAAGCGGGCGATTGGCTTTTTGCCGCCAGTCGTTGAAATCGCCCGCCACCAGCACCGGTTCTCCCTGCGGGAAAGCGTTAACCCAGTCGGCCAGCATCTTGAGCTGCGCCTGGCGGTGCGCTTCGCGCAGACCCAGATGTACGCAAATCACGTGGACAGGAGACCCAAGCTGCGGGGGCACGATACGGCAGTACAACAGGCCGCGATTCTCGCTACCCGCGACCGACACGTCGCGATTCTCGTAATGTTCAATGGGATAGCGTGAAAGGACGGCATTGCCGTGATGACCTTCCGGGTAGACCGCGTTGCGCCCGTAGGCGAAGTCGCTCCACATGGTGTCAGCAAGAAACTCGTAATGGGGGGTGTCCGGCCAGCTTTCCACATGCAACGAATGCACATCATGTGCGCCCGTCACTTCCTGCAGGCAGACGATATCGGCACCGACGGTGCGTACCGCGTCGCGCAGCTCGGGTAAAATGAAACGTTTATTAAACGCGGTGAAGCCCTTGTGAGTATTAATCGTCAGTACTTTCAATGAAAATTGCGGTCTTTGTTGGGTCATTCTTTATCCTGCCAGCGTCACTATCCTGATGAAAATAAAGTATAGTTTCTGTTACGAAAAGAGGCGGCGTCATGTGTGTCCGGGTGAAACGAGCATCAGGGTGATGCGCGCCCTCTTGTGACAGCCCCTCACTTTCGATGGCTCTTTTCTGCTCCTTTCTTCTCACTTCGCCAAATCAAAAATTCCCATTTTTGTTTACTTCCGTTTTGCTGGTTAAGCTATGAGCATCATCACTCTTTAATCAGTTTCGTGCACTTATTCTGAATACAGAGAAGGCGGGTGGATATGTTTCTTGAAGAACGTCGGCAGCAAATCCTGGAATATCTGGATAAAAACGAGCGGGTAAAAGTGGAGGTTTTGGCGTCCCTGTTTGCGGTGACCAGAGAGACCATTCGCAGTGATCTGAATGCCCTGGCGGCTGAAAAATTGGTTCAGCGATGTCATGGCGGTGCAATGGTGATACGGCGGAGTTTGCAGTCAAAGCTAATTGCTGACACCGGAGGCAACTTTGAAGTGTTGCTGCAACGGCTGCAGAGTCAGAAAAGAAAGCAGAGCGTACAACAGGGGAAAGGAAAGAACATGAAAGGTAAGGTTTGCATTCTGGGTTCATTTAACGTCGATATCGTGGCGAAGGTTGAACGTTTTCCAAAAGGCGGAGAATCCCTGTTGGCGCTGGGCAGCACGCTCGGCCCCGGCGGCAAAGGGGCGAATCAGGCCACGGCGGTCAGTCGTGCGGGTGCCAGAGTGCATTTCGTTTCCAAGGTGGGTAAGGATCAGTTCAGCCAGTTTGCTTATGATCACCTGACCTCCTCGGAGATCCACTCCTTTACCCTTTATCAGTCGGACACTGAGCCGACCGGCAACGCCATCATTTATGTCTCGCAGGAAAACGGCGAGAACATGATTGCCATTTATTCCGGTGCCAATAAAACCATCAGTGAAGACGAAGTGGCAGCGATCGCCCCCGAACTGGAAGATTCGGACGTGCTGCTCGTACAGCTCGAAAACAATTTTGCCGCTACCCTGAGCGCGATGAAATTGGCCAAAGCGCTGGGCGTGAAGGTGATTCTCAACCCGGCTCCTTTCTCGAGCCATGCGCTTGAGTGTCTGGAATATGTTGACGTTATTACACCTAATGAAACTGAGGCATCGCAGCTTTCCGGCATTGACGTGAAGGATTTAGCCAGCGCCAAAGAGGCTGCACAGCGTATCGTCAGCCAGGGGGCGAGGCGGGTGATTATTACCATGGGATCGCGCGGCGCGTTGCTGTTTGACGGTAATCAGTTCCAGCACATTCCGGCCTTCCCGGCGCTGAGCGTTGATACCACCGGTGCAGGCGATGCTTTCAACGGCGCGCTGGCCTCAGGTATTGCCAATGGACAAAGTCTGGTTCAGGCGGCGACCTATGCCGCGGCGTTTGCCTCGCTGGCCGTCGAGCGTGAAGGTGCATCAAACATGCCTGATAAGGCTCAGGTTTCAGCACGTCTGGCGCAGCGATAAATGCTGCGGTAATTCTTTAGTTTCTTGTGACGGTCGCTGCCTTGATGCATTGAGTTTAGCGGCCACGTAATCGATTCCGTCTTAAGGAGCAGTCATGACTAAAAGTATTGAAGGCATCGTGCCGGTGATGTTGACCCCTTTCACCGAAGACAACCAGATTGACTATCCGGGCCTGACCCGTTTGATCGACTGGTATCTTGAGAAAGGTGTAGATGCGTTGTTCGCCGTGTGTCAGTCGAGCGAAATGCAGTTTCTGACCCTCGAAGAGCGCGTTGCGCTGGCCGGGTTTGTGGTGAAGCACGTCGCGGGGCGCGTGCCGGTAATTGCCTCGGGCCATATCAGTGATGATATCAATGACCAAATCAGTGAGCTGAGTGCGATGGCGAAAACCGGAGCCGACGCACTGGTGCTGGTCACCAACCATCTCGATCCGAAAAATCAGGGCAGTGAGACCTTCTTTGCCACCCTGGATAAGTTGCTGAGTGCCTTGCCTGAATCCATGCCGCTGGGTTTGTATGAGTGTCCTGCACCGTATCGCCGTCTGCTGACCGACGAAGAGCTCACTTACTGCGCCAACACCGGCCGCTTCGTTGTACTGAAAGACGTGAGCTGTGACCTGGCAACCGTTACCCGCCGCGTGAAGCTGGTGGCAAATACGCCGTTGAACATCATTAATGCTAATGCCGCGATTGCTTATCCGGCGATGCTGGCGGGGTCTAAAGGATTCAGCGGCGTGTTCACCAATTTCCACCCCGAGCTTTACAGCTGGCTGTATCACAAGGCGGCAACCCAGCCGCAACTCGCCGACGAGTTAGCCATTTTCCTGTCGCTGGGCGCGGTGACTGAAACACTGGGGTATCCGAAGAATGCCAAGATTTATCATCAGCGACTGGGCACTTTCGACAGCGAGTTCTGCCGTGTGAATAAAGACAATGTGCTGGAAAAGTTCTGGGGGCTGACCGTATTGCTGGATCAAATTCACAGCGGCACGGCGCTGTGGCAGAAAAAAATCGCCGCCGTATAAGGTGAGATAGCCATGAGTGAGTGATGCGGATGGGCTGACATCTTATCCGCTGATTAATGGCCTGGTCGGATATTCAATGCACATGATGATGCTGCCAGGCCGTCAGTTTCAAATCTATAACCTTTTTAGCCGTAATCCGACCCTGAATATAAATATAAAAGGATTATTCAACATGATCGTATGTTGCCTGAGAGACTGGGAACGTGAGAAATTCGCTTTCCATCCGATTATTAATAAAGGTATTGAGTATATTACTCAAACTGATTTTACCACGCTGACACCAGGGAAATTCGATATTATTCCGGACAAGATGTTTTGCCTTCTCCAGGAAATGAATACCGTTCCTGCTCATGAAATGCGGGCTGAGTCACATTTCAGGTTTGCAGATATTCAATTTCTCTTGCAGGGAGAAGAAACCATCGGTGTGGCGCGCGGTGCGGCGGAGCACGAGGTGGCAGAAGACCGGGCGGAGAAGCATGACATCGTGTTTTATCAGGAAACGAATAATGAATCGCTGATTCGTTTGGAACCCGGCATGTTTGCCGTTTTCTTTCCGCAAGATTTACATCGCCCTTGCTGTAATACCCGAAGTCAGTCTTTTATTCGTAAAGCTGTGATTAAAATTCACCTGAGTCTGTTCAATGATGACTTATTTATGAATAACCAATAGTGGATAATTAAAATGATGAAAGACGCTACCTCTCCTCCCGATACATCTTTGGTTAAAACGGCTGCTCCTGTTGTTTCACGCTTGCGCTGGGGCATTATTTTTATTTTGTTAATGGCGGCGGTCATTAATTATCTCGACCGTGCCAATTTAAGTATTGCTAATACCACCATTGCGAAAGAGTTTGGTTTCAGCCAGACGGAAATGGGCCTGCTGCTGTCTGCTTTCCTGTGGCCATATGCGCTGGCAAACCTGCCTGCGGGCTGGTTGGTTGACCGTTTCGGTCCTAAAAAAATGTTCTCGTGGGGCGTGGGGCTGTGGTCCACCTTCACGGTGATGGCAGGTTTCGTTAATGGTTATTCCATGTTCTATGCCCTGCGCATGCTGCTGGGCATTTCCGAATCACCGTTCTTTACCTCCGGCATCAAGATTACTCACCGCTGGTTCTCTGATAAAGAGCGCGCGCTGCCGACCTCCATCATCAATACCGGTTCGCAGATTGCCAATGCCATTGCACCGCCAATCCTGACCGTGCTGCTGTTAACGCTCGGCTGGCGCGGCATGTTTATTGCCATTGGCCTGGCGGGGATTCCGCTGCTGCTGGTATGGCTGAAATTTTACCGCAATCCGACCGAGCGCGAAGAAAAGGTGATCCACGCCAATTCTCAGCTGGTGCAGAAGTCGGTGACCGAAGTTAACGGCAATAACAAGGCGAGTTGGGGAGCGTTGTTCAGGCATAAAACCACCTGGTTTATGGTGATCGGCAACTTTTCTATCATGTTCACTATCTGGGTTTACCTGACCTGGCTGCCGGGCTACCTGGAGAAATCGCTGGGTTTTAGCCTGAAACAAACAGGCTGGCTGGCGGCCATTCCGTTCCTGGCGGGGATTTTAGGTGTGCTGTGCGGCGGGGCTATCTCTGACCGTCTTATCCGTCGCGGTGTGAAGACGATTACCGCGCGTAAGGTGCCGATTGTGGCCGGTGCAGCGCTGGCGGCTTGCTTTGTGGCGCCGATTCCTTTTGTGCACAACACAACACTGAGTATCGCGCTGCTGTCAGTTGGCTACTTCTTCTCGCAACTGCCGCAGGGTGTCATCTGGACGCTGGCCTCAGACATTGCGCCGAAAGAGCAGGTGGCATCGATGGGCGCCATTCAGAACTTCGGTGGTTTCCTGGGGGCGGCCTGTGCGCCGATTGTCACCGGGCTTATTCTGGATGCAACCGGGCAGTTCACCAACGTCTTCTTTCTCGGCGCCGGTTTACTGATGCTGGGCGCGTTAAGCTACGGACTGTTCGTGAAAAAGCCTATTTTGGTGACAATGTCGAAATAGCGACAATCGTAAACTTCATTAAACGCCTGACTATCGGGCGTTTAATGAGTACGGGTTTCCCATGTTTCGCCTTTTGACACACTGAAGACAGTATGGAGAGTCCGTATTTCTGAAAGCAAAAAACCCGCCATAGGCGGGTTTCTTTAAATATGGTGCCCGGACTCGGACTAACGCCGCAGGCGTTTGAACAACGGCTTTGCCGTTGGCCCGCAGGGCGAGCCTGTCAAGGCGAGTCATCGAACGGAGTTCGATGGAGAGTCCGCATCTCTGAAAGCAAAAAACCCGCCATAGGCGGGTTTCTTTAAATATGGTGCCCGGACTCGGAATCGAACCAAGGACACAGGGATTTTCAATCCCTTGCTCTACCGACTGAGCTATCCGGGCAACGGGGCGCATTAAACCGTATCGGGCATGTGCCGTCAACGGCTTTTTGTGACAACCGCGGGGTTCGTCAACCGACTGATGCTTTTTACGACAATTTGACGATTTAACTTAGGGTTCAGGCCGCTTGCCCCGTTCGTACCCGGCTATAATCCCGAAAAGCGCGGAAATTCCGGGCGTAATCTATGTCGCATTCTGTAAGAAATTCGCGCAATGTTCAGGGTTGAACAGGGGGGTAAAAGATGCCATTATTGCGCCGATTTATTAAACAACTCTGATCCCGTTTTCACGCGACAGCTCAAGAGGGTTGCGGCATGGCTGGTTTATCACATCGCACTGTTCGTCAGTGCACAAACAATCTGATGATGATCTCCGGGTGCTGTAAACACCACGATTTCAGTTTTCCTCCATTTGTAGTCTCTTTCATGCGGTAAGGCTACCGTTTGCTCGCTGTCAGGCATTATTAAAAACAGAGAATAAAACAGAACAGTTCTCTGATTTTAATGTTGTCTATCAGACGTGGCCTGGCCTGAAACCCGATTTGTCACCACTTTGCCATACCGGCATTGTTCTGTTGCACTCGATATCTCGCTTTAGCCAACGTCATTTGCCGGGCTGGACTCTGCGCTCTATACCTTTAATGACGTATGCGCCAGCTCATTGCCGTGCCACCTGGCACACCCTCTTACTTAACCGTTTGAGAGCCTGAATGAAACACTTAAAACTTGCAGCAAGCGCTTCCGTCGCCCCTTATCTCCAGACAGCACGTCTGGTCGTTGACCTGCGTCGCGCCGATTACGCGGACGTTGCGGCCATCATTATTTCTGTCGGTGACCTGAACCACGGCAGGCTGGCGGATATTGAAACGCTGGGATTTGGTATTCCCGCGTTTGTTGCGGTGCAGGGGACGGAGCAGGTTTCACCTGAGTTTCTGCCGTTGCTGAAAGGCGTAATCACGCTATCGGACGCCAATCAGGCATTTTATGCCGCGCAGATTGAGTCTGCCGCACAGGTTTATGAAGAAGCCTTATTCCCGCCGTTTTTCGATACGCTGAAAAAGTATGTCGAGATGGAGAACGCCACTTTCGCCTGTCCGGGGCATCAGGGCGGCGAGTTTTTCCGTCGTCATCCGGCAGGGCGCCAGTTTTATGATTTCTATGGCCCGAATATTTTTCGCTCCGACATGTGTAATGCGGACGTCAAACTGGGCGATTTACTGATCCACGAAGGTTCAGCGAAAGATGCCCAAAAGTATGCGGCTAAAGTCTTCAGCGCAGATAAAACGTATTTCGTGCTCAACGGCACGTCTGCGGCCAATAAAGTCGTCACCAACGCGCTGCTGACCCGCGACGATCTGGTGCTGTTCGACCGTAATAACCACAAATCAAACCATCACGGTGCGCTGTTGCAGGCGGGCGCTACGCCGGTTTATCTCGAAACAGCGCGTAATCCGTTCGGTTTTATCGGCGGCATTGATGCGGCTTGTTTCGATGAAACTTATCTGCGAGCACAAATCAAAGAAGTGGCGCCACATCGCGCGACTGAAAAACGTCCGTTCCGCCTGGCGATTATCCAGCTTGGTACTTATGACGGTACCGTGTACAACGCGCGTCAGGTGGTCGATAAAATCGGTCATCTGTGTGATTACATCCTGTTTGATTCCGCGTGGGTCGGTTACGAGCAATTCATCCCGATGATGAAAGAATGCTCGCCGCTGCTGCTGGAGCTGAACGAAAATGACCCTGGCATTATCGTTACGCAGTCGGTACATAAGCAGCAGGCCGGATTCTCGCAGACCTCGCAGATCCACAAAAAAGACAATCACATCAAAGGCCAGAAGCGTCATTGCAGCCATAAAAAGCTCAACAATGCGTTTATGATGCATGCCTCGACCAGCCCGTTTTATCCGTTGTTTGCCGCGCTTGACGTCAATGCGCGCATTCATGCCGGTGGCAGCGGAAAACACATGTGGATGGAGTGCGTGAAGCTTGGCATCGAAACCCGCAAAATGCTGCTTGATCAGTGCTCGATGATTTTACCGTTCGTTCCTCCAACCGTCGGCGGCAAACGCTGGCAGGATCATGAAACCAATGAAATGGCCAACGATGTGCGTTTCTTTGATTTTGTGCCGGGTGAACGCTGGCACGCCTTCGACGGTTATGCCGAGAAACAGTATTTCGTTGATCCGTGCAAGCTGCTGCTGACTACGCCGGGCATTGATGCTTCCAGCGGTAAATACACGGAGTTCGGCATACCGGCGACCATTCTGGCGAACTATCTGCGCGAGAATGGCATCGTGCCGGAGAAATGTGACCTGAACTCGATTTTGTTCCTGCTTACCCCGGCGGAAACACCGGCCAAAATGCAGTTACTGGTGGAAGAGTTGGTGCGGTTTGAGCAATACATCGAAGAAGATGCGCCGCTCAGCGAAGTGCTGCCGACGGTGTATCGCAAAAACGAAGACCGCTACCGGAATTACACCATCCGCCAGCTGTGCCAGGAAATGCATAATCTCTACGTCAGCTTTGATGTGAAAGAGTTACAGAAAGAGATGTTCCGTGAGAGGAGTTTCCCGAAGGTAGTGATGAATGCGCAGGATGCGCATAACGAGTTTATCCGCGATAACATCGAGCTGGTGGCAATTGGTGATGCCGAAGGCCGTATCGCTGCGGAAGGCGCGCTGCCATATCCTCCTGGCGTGCTATGTGTCGTGCCGGGCGAACTGTGGGGCGGGGCGGTTCAGCGCTATTTTATGGCGCTGGAAGAAGGTATCAATCTGCTGCCGGGTTTCTCCCCAGAATTGCAGGGTGTGTATATTGAGAAAAAAACGGTCGGCTGGAAGCGCGTGATGGGGTATGTGGTTTCTGCGTAATTTGCTGTAAAAAATAAATTATCCGCTTGCTGGTTTTCAAATAATGGGGAGGCAATAACCTCTCCATTATTTATGATATTGATATGCTTTGTGAATGTTTTATTGTTTCAAGTATTGCCATTAATATAAATAGTCTGTGTTAGTTTGTTTGATTATTTGTTTGTGTTATTAATTACAGAGAATAATTCGTTTTTTGTATGCTTTGTGTGATATTAATTGTACGTGTTATTTTCATGTTCTTCCTCTCAACTTTCAAATCAAACTTGTTTCCAGATGTTGCTTTTTACTTTCCGTTCCTATAAATTGCCAAGCTTACTTCAACTGTTAAAATAAAAACTCCATGGAAAAGGATGTTAACGGGATGTACGGATTTTTATTTGTCACCCCTATCATTTGTTTTATTTTTTTACTGGCGGCCAGGGCTGTAAGTATTAAATTAAAACTGGTCGACAAGCCTGATTACAGAAAAAAACACAGCAGTAATATTCCGCTGGTAGGCGGCATTGCTATCTATCTCACGGTGGTAGTAATAAATTTACTTTTTTTTCCTTCCGTTGCGCACAATAATGCTTTTCTGATGAGTAGCTTCCTTCTGGTTTGTATCGGTGTTCTTGACGATCGCTATGCTCTTTCAGTATTTCTTCGCGTGATTGTTCAGGCGGCAGGTGCAATTATCATTATGTCTGACGGCGTATATATTAGCTCTTTCGGCAATTTGTGGAACAATTACGAGCTTAGGTTGGGGATCTTAAGTTTCCCCGTCTCATTGCTGGCTGTCTGGGCATCAGTTAATGCTTTCAATATGATAGACGGAATTGACGGGCTGTTAGGCGGGTTAAGTATTCTGTCATTTACGGGATTGGCAATCTGCTTTGCTGTGGCAGGGAAAATACCTATGGCGCTGTACTGTCAGCTTTTTATTGCGGCAATTGTTCCTTTCATTATCCTGAATGTCAGCTGTTCCAGGTTGAAAGTTTTTATGGGAGATGCGGGGAGTACATTCCTTGGGTTTACGGTTATCTGGGCTATCATGCTGGCCACCGGGGAATATAACGCCGTGATGGCACCTGCAACCGCAATCTGGTTGATCGCTGTCCCACTGATGGATCTGGTTGCGGTGATGTTTGGGCGTCTCATCCGAAGACATTCTCCTTTCAAGCCAGACAGAACGCATCTGCACCACTTGCTCATAAATTATGGTTTCTCCAATAAAAAAACTCTCAGTATTATTCTTCTTGGCTCTTTTTTGATGAATGCATTTGGTATCGGATTAAATATTCTTAAAGTAAATGAACTGCTGTCTTTATTTTTATTCTGCCTGATTTTTGTCATCTATTGTTTTGTTCGTCACTGGCTGGCGATTCATACAAAATATTCAGAAGTCTCCCCGGGAGATGAGAATAATAATGAAACCATAGAAATATCAGTACAATAAACACGACGATAAACGATCTGTTATTGTCGTCGGCATTTATACTAATTTATAGATATGTTTAAATTCTGCTTTTTTTAAGCGGAGACTGGCTAATATTAAATTTTTTGTAAAGGACTTATTGGTGATTTTATTATTCTAATGGATGTCTACAACATCCATGGGCGGTAGCGTGAAAAAATACTCAATGCTATCGCAATATTTATCGATCCCTAAATTGAGTAACAATATTCCCTCCAGACTCCTTGTGAAGATTTTGCTAAAAACAACACCATTAAATCTACTCCCCATGAAAATAAACGGTTAAAACGTTATGAAAGTTAAGATTGTTACTATTCCACTCATCATATTTGTAGTATCGCTTTGTGGATGTTCGTTATCGCCTGGTATCGGTATAAGTACTTCGGGTAAAAATGTCGTGAAAGAAAACGGCCCTTATCAGGATATTAATGCAATGGTCGATATTTATCCCATCACGCCTAAACTGGTGGAGTCACTTGTTCGCCACCCTGCCATTGCGACAGTCAACAGCGACCTTGATTCACGTGTTAACAAGTACCAGTACTATGTTGGCATCGGCGATATATTAACAATTACGGTATGGGATCATCCTGAACTGACGACACCTGCCGGTCAGTATCGAAGTGCCGGCGATGCCGGGAACTGGGTTAACGCCGAAGGTGCCATATTTTACCCTTACATAGGGATGGTCAACGTGGCAGGCAAAACGACCTCTGAAATTCGTCGTGATATTACCGCCAGGCTCACCCAATATATTCAATCGCCGCAGGTCGATGTCAATGTTGCGACGTTCCGCTCGCAGAAAGTCTATGTCACCGGTGAGGTGGAAAAATCCGGTCAGTTACCTGTCACTAACGTTCCCATGACCATCATGGACGCAATTAATCTGGCGGGGGGATTAAGTGAAAATGCGGACTGGAATAATATCGTGTTGTCGCATAATGGCGAGAAATCTCTCATTTCACTGCAGTCTTTAATGAAGCATGGAGATATGCGGCAGAACCGTTTGCTTGAGCCGGGAGATATCCTGTATGTCCCGAGAAACGACGAGCTGAAAGTGTTCGTGATGGGCGAAGTGAAAAAGCAAACGACACTTCGCATGGATCGTAGCGGCATGACACTGACCGAAGCCCTCTCTAATGCCGAAGGCATGGATCCGTTAACGTCGGATGCCACAGGGGTATTTGTCATCAGAACCCTGAAAGGGGATGCTAAAAAGAAAATAGCGAACATCTACCAGTTGAATGCAAGCGATGCTACGGCACTGGTGCTGGGAACCGAATTCCAGCTTGAGCCTTACGATATTGTTTATGTGACGACAGCTCCGCTGGCTAAATGGAACCGTATTATCGGACAATTATTGCCAACCATTACCGGGGTTCATGATCTGACGGAAACTGCCCGTTATATTCGAAACTGGTAAGAAAAGGTGATATTTAATTCTATCCTGGTGGTGTGCGTGGGGAATATATGTCGCTCACCGATTGCCGAAGCCTTGATGAAACAATGTCTGCCTGAAAAAAATATACAGTCGGCAGGCTTATCTGCGCTTAAGGGACAAAGGGCTGATCACATGGCAAAAATGGTGGCAGAACGCCACGGGATATCACTGGAAAATCATAAGGCGAAGCCGTTCACACCAGAAAGGGGTAAGGAGTTTGATCTTATTCTGGTGATGGAGCGGACGCATATCAATGCCATCACTCATTCTTTACCCGAAATCAGAGGGAAAATTATGTTGCTGGGCCACTGGAATCAGCGGAAAGAAATTCCCGATCCTTATGGAAAAGATATGGAAGCATTTGATTATATATTCTCTCTTATAAAAGAGTCAGTATCTGGCTGGAAAGCTGCTTTAAATTATCAGGGTTTAAAATGATTGGAAAAATGACGGGTCAGTCAGGAAATAAATGTATCCCGGACGAGTTTGATTTACGTAAAAATATGGGCGCTATCATTGATAAAAGATACATTATTATTGTGATTACCTTTATTTTTGTCTTTATCGGTTTGTTATATGCCTTTTTATCATCTCCGGTTTATCATGCTGACGCTTTAGTTCAGGTCGATCACTCAGGTGAAATCGACATGATGAGTAATATCTCGCAATTATTGCCGGCGAAATCGCCTGTTTCTGCAACAGAAATGCAACTGGTTACCTCCCGGGCAATCCTTGGAGAAACGGTTGCTAAACTGAATCTGGATACTGAAGTTCGTTTTATCAGTTTCCCCATCATTGGAGAGGCGATACGACGTTACTCACAGCCTGGAGTACCGCGGATCGCGGTGGATATCTTTGAGCCACGCAGAGGTGTTATCGGAGGTTCTTATACGCTTGAAATTCTCAATGATGCTGAGTATCAGATAACGTCACCGTCCGGTACTACCGTATCTGGAACGGCAGGGAAGATGCTGGAAACTCCTGAATTTCGTATTGAAGTGAACGAAATACATGCTCTTAAGGGAGATAAGTTTTCTGTTACCAAAGTTGAAACACTCAAGGTCATTGAGGAGTTACGAGCCAATGTCAACGTCATCGATCAGGGCAAAGATACCGGTATTTTGACTATTAGCTACAATGGCAGGGATCGTAAACAAATTAAGAGCATCCTTCAGACAATCATTGATTGCTATGCTCGTCAAAGTATTCACCGAAAAGCGGAAGAAGCGGAGAAAAGTCTGGGATTTATTAAGAGTCAGCTTCCGCAGGTAAAAAACAATCTCGGAATCGCGGAAACGAAATTAAACGCCTTCAGAAGCCGTAACAATTCCGTAGATTTACCGATGGAAGCAAAATCAACTCTCGATAGCATGGTGCAACTCGATGGTCAGATTAATCAGCTTATCCTTAAAGAAACCGAAATTTCAAAGTTATATACAACACAACATCCGGCTTATTTAGCATTGATTGAAAAAATCCAGGTTCTGAAAGATGAAAAGAAAAATCTGAATGAAAAAGTCAGCACCTTACCTCTGACGCAACAGGAAGTCGTCAGATTGACGCGTGATGTCCAATCGGGTCAGCTCGTTTATATGCAGTTGTTGAATAAGCAGCAAGAACTTAAAATCAGCCAGGCAAGTACTATTGGCTCTGTCAGAATTATCGACAGTGCCGTCACAGGATTAAAACCGGTTAAGCCTGATAAAGTCCTGGTAATATTTATCTTTGCTTGCCTGGGATTGATTTCATCAGTTGGATTTATACTGGCACAGGTCTCATTACAGCAGGGTATCGACTCCGCAGAAATACTTGAAGATATCGGACTTAATGTCGTTTCAAATGTGCCTCTGTCAGAGTGGAGGAATAATCACTATTCTCATTCTATGAGTGATACTCGGCCTGTTAGTTTGTTAGCACTTGAAAAAGCATCAGATATTGCGATAGAAGCTCTGAGGAATTTAAGAACCAGTTTGTATTTCTCGATGATGGAAGCTCGTTCAAATGTGTTGATGATCTCCGGTGCCACTCCGGAGGTAGGGAAAACATTCATCAGCTCCAACCTTGCAGTGGTAGTGAGTCAGGCTGACAAGCGGGTCTTATATATTGACTGTGATATGCGAAAAGGATATGCGCATCGGATCTTCGATATTAAGAACGTCGGGTTAACCGATGCGATTACGGGTTCAATCACGTGTCAGGAAGCTGTTCAGAGTACTAAAATCCCCGGACTGGATATTATCACTCGCGGGAAGTGGTCAAAAAACCCTTCAGAGCTTTTGCTGCGTAAGCAGTATCACGATCTTATTCATTGGGCATCAGATAATTATGATTTCGTCATACTTGATGCGCCACCAGTCCTTGCGGTAAGCGATGCCGTTATTATAGGTAGGTATGCAGGTATTTCTATGCTGGTCGCTAAATTTGAGCAGAGCACAGTGCGTGAAATAGAATCCGCAATCAGAGTATTTAACAGAAATAATATTGATATTAATGGAGTGATACTCAACGCAGTAGTTAATAAACCTTCAGGATTTTATAACTATGGTAAAAAAGAAATATATGAATATCATTCGCCTGAAACATGAGAGTTTACCACTGAGTTTTGATATTGCAGGGGTTAACAGAGATTCTTATTTTTGACAATCAAGACTGAATCACGATGCTTATCATGCCAGTTAGTGAAAAATAATGAAAAAGATATTCAGTGATAGTATTATTTATGTCGGTGGGGAACTGATTGTAAAAATCTTCCCCTTCCTTCTTCTCCCTGTTCTCTCACGTGCTTTAGGCCCTGAGCAGTATGGGAAAATATCCTTATTTAATGCCTATGTCGCGGTCTTCTTTGTCTTCATTGGACTAAACACATCTGCCGCAATAATTAAGTACGAATATACGCAAGAAGATTACAACTCGGCAGACTATTTCTTCTCCTCTGTCATTATATCATCCGTTGCCTTTATCCTTTGCGTTGCTGGGGTATATGCTTTTTATCCGAGTGATATAATTATTCTTGCCGCGATTGCGGGATATTTTCAATGTATTTATACAAGCCTCGTATCGATTAATCAGTCCAGGAAAGAAGCGAAGAAATACATGACTGCTCAAGTCCTTAATGCAGCAATGTCATTCGTTATCACATTATTGTTCCTGTACTGTTTTAAGGTGAGCTATGAAATCAGGGTTTACGCGATTATTCTTGGTTTCCTGATTTCAATATTTATTTCTTCATGGTCCAACAGAAACTGGCTGAAGCAGGCCGATTTTTGTTTTGATACCGTTAAAAAAACATCATCACAATTGCTACTTTTTGGTATTCCACTCATTATTCATAATATGAGCTTTCTGGCCCGGTCAGGATTGGACAGGATTATGATCAGTAACTATTTTTCCAGTTCCACGCTGGGAAATTACTCTGCATCATTTCAGTTAAGCGTAATTATTACTGTGGTGCTGATGGCCCTGAATAAAGCATTAACACCTCACCTGTACAGTCAGTTGAAAAATAATAAAATCAGCCGTAAACACTTTACACTGATCTTCGTTGGGTATTTTTTTATGAGCACACTGGTAACCATTGTGGCACAGTTAATTCCCGAGGGAGTATACAATCTGGTGGCGGGTGAGGAGTATAAGGACGTTAAACGATTTGTAGTCATTATGGTACCTGCATTTTTATCGCAGGGGTTCTATCTGATTATGGCATCGACTTGTTTTTTTCATGGGAAGAGCAAAGCAATTTCTTATTGTACTTTTACAGGTGGGGTTATCCATTGTGTTATATTATTCTTGGTCTGTAAGTTTATGAACGTGTTTTCTGTACCATGGGTATTGTTTTTCTCAAATAGTTTTGTTGCTTTGCTGATGTATATAACTGTGTTCAGGCCTGTGACAGAGAGCGACCAGTGAGGTAACAGTGAATATTAATTTTAAACGTGGTGTTATTTACCTTTGTTTGATGATGCTCACTTCTGTAAGTATAACACATCTTATTTTTGATGCCCGTGATGCTGCAGGCGTGGTGATTTTTACTTTGACCGCGTTGAGCATTCCCGCGATTACCATTCCAGGAGCCCGGTATAATTATTTGATCATTGCGGCATTACTATTTTCTGCTATCTATACTTTTTATTGTATTTATGTTTTTAATATTTTCCCCGGGATAGATGCCGTACGATATTATAATTTTTTACTGTCAAATAATTCGCTGGGTGAAATTTTATCCGGTGCTGTGGCGAGAATGGCCACAATGCATGAGAACGGCATGACTGAAGGGCCGGGATCCTTCTTTATTTTCGGGGTGCCAGTTCAAATATTTTATAGTTTGATGCCTGCCAAAGATCCATTTTATATTGTTATTTTCAATTGTATGTTTAAATTGATGAGCATCGCGGCAATGAGTCGATTATTTTCTAATGTGAGTTCAGTTGATTTTCGCTGTGTTCTGATATCCCTGATTATTGTTTCTCCGACGTTTAATTATTTTTCTTCAGTTTTTGGTAAAGATATATTCATTCTCTTTCTGACAATCCTTCTGGCTTTGGCGTTAGTCGATTTTTGTAAGACGCAGGGGAAAGTGATGCGATTATTAAAGGCCGTTGTGATACTGATGCTGGCTGGCTATTGTTTCCTGCTCCGACCCTATTCTCCCGTAACGGCACTTCTGTATGTGGTTTTTACTCTGGAATATTACCGGGCAATGAAGTTCATCACGTTAGGGGCTTTTTTTATTCTCATGCTGGCCGCATTTTTCAAATCTATTCTGCTGATTATTAACTGGCCAATGATTTTTGCTTTTATGTATATGGCCCCTAACCCTGCGCAGTGGATGAATTATGAAGGGTTTACATTACTACCTGCGCTCTGTGTCATTGTGACTTTAGTTCTTCTTATTATCAGGACAATAAAATATACCACACTCATTTTGGACTCCAGACTGATGTCATCGATTATGTGTGTCCTGATTTATTCTGCCGTAATGACGTTGGTTGGGTTCTACGCTATCCGTACCGATTATACTTTTGGAAGCGTGGGGGATGCCGTTTTCAGAAAACAATTGCTAATTATGCCACTGGTTATTTTCTCCATATTGCTTTATTTAAGAACCTACGCCTCAGGGACATCAGATGAAGAAAATTAAAGTTGTACACCTGTTAGGTCAATTGGATATCGGTGGGATTGAAAGCTGGCTTTTTGATTTTGTGATAGAAACCTCAGGAAGTATTCAACACACCTTTATCGTCGATAAGCCCCATAAAGGGTTTTACGAAGATGCTTTATTAGCTATGGATTGCAAAATAATACATATTCCTTCTTATAAAAAACCGCTGAAATACCTGGCTGCCTTATTCTCCGTTTTCAGGAATAACAAATATGACGTCTGTCATAGTCATGTCAGCTTCAATAATGGTTTCGTGGCGTACATTGCTAAAAGGTGTGGAATAGCACGGATTATTTCCCATGCTCATTCAGATCGAACGCTGTACTACCAAAATGCTGGTCCGATAAAACGCATTGAAATTAGTTTCAAAATTCTCCTGGCTAAGCGTTATTCAACCTGTTGCGTCGCGGTAAGTGAAGATTCAGCGCGTTGCCACTATAAAACAGGGGCGCCTGTGGTCAATATTATTCCCTGTGGCAAAGATTTCCATCGTCTTGTGTCTGCTGCTCCCACCAGCCTTAAACATGATCTGGGCATTGCTGAAAGCACGTTCGTATTGGGAACCGTCGGGCGAATGGAATCCGTCAAAAATCACAAATTCCTGCTTGAAATACTGTCGCAATACCGGGATCAAGATGTGTGTTTACTGATTGTAGGTGAAGGAAGTTTGCGAAAAGACTTGCACAAAAGGGCCGTGGAGCGGGGTCTCGCTGACAAAGTTATCCTGACCGGCGCAAGAAATGATGCATTGTTAATTTTACGCGATGTTATGGATGTGTTCCTGTTCCCGCCGCTGCACGAAGGTCTCGGGCTTGCGGCTATTGAAGCTCAGGCTGCCGGATTACCGGTCATCGCGTCCTTGCACGTTCCGCGGCTTATTGATGTGACTGAGCGTATTTCCCATCAGTCACTCAGCGATCTCTGCGCATGGACGTCAGAGATTGATGTATTGATGACTCAGTCAGCAACGAAAAAAATCAATACTGATGTAATAACAGGGCGCTTTTCAATCGGGCAGAATGCGGCAGAAATATTGAGGTTATATGCCTGAAAATATTAAAAATGGCCGTGCGTCTTTTCGTCGCTGGCGGGGAGTTATTCTTGTTTTATGTGCCATAACGTCTCTTTTACCGCAAATTTTCCGCGCTTATCTTCTGGATGTCTTCTCCGGTTTTCCCGGAAGAATCGGGGTAGGGATCCGTTATATTCTTATTCGTACGCTGGTAAAAACGTGCGGCGAGAATGTCTATATCGCACGATGGTGCGTATTCAAAAATCCGCAAAACCTCTCACTGGGTAGTAATATCAGTTTTCATGAACGCGCTTATGTTGATGCTGCCGGAAATATTTCTGTGGGCAGTGATGTATCGTTTGCACATTCTGTTTCGATCATCTCCTTTGAACATCGTTACGAATTGTACGGACAGCCCTTTAAATATCAGTCGCTCGACCTGAGAAATGTTTGTATTGCTTCAAATGTATGGGTGGGATGCGGAGTAAGGATCCTCGCGGGTTCGGTCATTGATTCTGACGTCGTGGTAGCGGCGAATTCTGTTACCAAAAAACACCTTACGGCGGGGGTGTATGCTGGATCCCCTGCAATGAAAGTTAAGGAATTACCATGAAAATGGTTTTTGCGCATGACCACTATTTTATTCATCACGATGAGAAAGTATATTCTCCTGGTAAACTTCCTTATTCTGCTTTTGCCCGGTATTTTCATCATTTTAATGAAATAATAGTTTTATCTCGTTATAAAAGTGATTCCTCATTTTCGCCGCACTGGACTCTGGCCAGCGGCGATGGAATGGTTTTCAAAAAAATAGAAAATCATTCCTCTTTGAAGTCTGTGTTATTACCCTCCCGTAAAAATGTCATCGCAATTAAAGAAGCTCTCAGAGGCTGTGATGGCGTTGTGATCAGGTTACCCAGCGAAACAGGTCTTATTACCGCAAAGCTTGCGCGGCAGATGAATATTCCTTATGTCGTTGAGGTGGTCGCGTGCCCCTGGGATGCGATGGTCGGATACGGCTCATTGAAAGGATTACTCTATGCCCCGGTATTAACCTGGCGAGTGAAGCAGGCGATTAAAAAAAGCCTGGGGTGCTATTTATGTGACAGGCAGTTTTTTGCAAAAACGCTATCCCAACAGACATCATGTAGTGTCTGCTTCTAACGTAGAATTATTGCCGACCTCGGCTTATGTTCTTAATCAAAGGCTGCATAAAATCACTGCGTCTTCCAGCGGGCCTTTCAAAATAGGTATGATTGCTTCTCTTGACAGTCCACACAAAGGTTTTAATACCCTTTATCAAGCAATTTATCGGCTAAAAAACAAAGGCTTTTCGATCGTTCTTGAAATCACGGGTGCGGGAAGTAAATTCAAGAATATTAAAATGATTGATGAATTATCCCTGCGTGACAATATTATTTTTTCCGGACCAAGGACGCCGGGGAAAGACATTTTTTCATTTCTTGATACTGTCGATCTCTATGTGCAGCCGAGTAATCAGGAAGGGTTGCCACGGGCTGTGATAGAGGCCATGTCGCGAGCCTGCCCCGTGATCACCAGTTCTGCCGGAGGAATGCCTGAGTTATGTCAAAGCGAATATTTGCATAAGCCCGATGATGCCAATGGGTTGGCAAAAAACATTGAGAAATTACTGAATAACCGTCAGGAAATGTTAATGATGGCGCACTACTCGTTTAATAAGGCGCGTTTTTATCAACCTGAGTTCTTAGAAAGAATTCGCTTTGATTTCTTCAGCCACTATAAAGATTATTTGCTTTCCCGCAGGCGTGCTTAGGGTGCAACATCCTCTCTGTTTTTTTTGCGTTGTACTGATATTGCTGATGAGCGGCTCTTTATGTCGGGCTGAAACAGTCATCATTGACTGCCTGATTACACCTGACATTTATCACTTTTTTAAAGAGAGGAAAATAAAAAATACGCAGATTAAAATAATTCACCCTGGCTGTTTCCTCAGTCATCCTCTCTTCATTGACAGCAATACCTCGCTTTCCGGTGAAAAAGGTGCGCAAATTCAACAGACTTTTACCTTACCGGATACTGTTGGCGTGATAAATATTTCTTCGGGCGATAGCACAAGGGCTGTCAGTAATGTGCAAATTTCGGGGGTTTCTTTTATTGGCGGCGCAGAAAAAAACGGCTTTGCAGAACATAATCCTCTGATCAGTATATTCAATGCGCACGATGTTACGCTTTCAAATTTAAACCTCACAGGGTTTCGTGGCGATGGAGTTTATGTCGGGCAGGGGAATGTTGTTTCAAACCACCATATTGTGATAAGAAACGTCATCTTTGACGGCGTTAACTTCAGTAACCGTAATGGCATTAGTATTATTGACGGGCATGATATCCTTATTGATGGAAATCGCTTTACCCGTATTTCACGTAAAGGAATGCCAGGCAGCATTGATCTGGAACCTAACACTTCGCTTCAGCGCATTTATAACATTATGATCAGTCGTAATCATTTCACTGATGTGCATGGAATGGCTGCTATTGTGATAAGCCTGAGGCATGCGGGAGGGACTGTTCCTGATAACGTCACGATCAAAGGTAATATCTTCGACAAGGTTGTCAGAGGTATTCTCATCAAATCGGCAATTCCTAAAATTCATGTTAATAATAATTTTCACATTTTTGATAATCGGAGTTCATCTGCAAGTAAAGGAGATTACAGCATTTGTAATGTCAATGCTGCGACAGATAACAATCTTCCTGCAATAGAAAAGTATTCTGATTCATGCTGGAAATCTTTAAGGATAAATCAGGATGTATTGCAATAAGAGTTGAAAGTTATTTTCTGCAACAAAAAGGAACTATAATTTTGAACGGAATCGATAAGAAAAACACCATCGCAATCACCGCCAACACCAGTTGGTATCTTTATAATTTTCGTAAAAATACTATTCTTGCGCTGTTAGAGAGTGGCTATCAGGTTATAGCCATCTCACCTGTGGATGAATATACTCACCGGCTTGCTGAACTGGGATGTAAAACCGTTTCAGTGAAAATAGACTCTGGTGGGACTAGCATTATTAAAGATTCTATTACTCTGCTTTCGTCCTGGTATGTATTACGTAAAGAAAAAGTAGATGTCATTCTGAATTTTACACCTAAAAATAATATCTACTTTACGCTCGCAGCAAAGGTATTGAATATTCCAGCCATTAATAATATCGCCGGACTGGGCAGTGTTTTCATGAGCAAAGGGATGGTAAGGGTAATCTGTCAGCACCTGTATCGGTTCAGCCAGCGCTACGCGGCCAAAATATTTTTTCAAAATGAGGATGACCGCGAATTATTCCTGACTGAAATGCTGCCTGATTACTTACATACCGAACGTTTACCGGGTTCTGGGGTTGATCTGGTTCGTTTTAATGTGACACCGGCACCCGACGATGATGTCGTGCGTTTCACCCTGATTGCACGCATGCTTTATTCCAAAGGGGTTGAGCATTATGTTGAAGCCGCACGTAAACTCAAGAAGCGTCATGGTCAACGCTGCGAATTTCGCTTGTTGGGATTTCTGGATGTTAGCAATCCGGCAGCGGTGAAGACTGAGCGTATGGCCGCCTGGATTGAGGAAGGTAATATTCGATATCTGGGGACATCCGATAATGTTGAGCAGGAAATCGCGCAGGTTGATTGTATTGTGCTGCCTTCTTTTTATCGTGAAGGCGTGCCGAAATCATTACTTGAAGCCGGAGCGATGGGAAAGCCGCTGATTACCACCCGTAATATTGGCTGTCAGGATACGGTAGATGACGGGATAAATGGCTTTCTGTGTGAGCCGCAAGATACGGACTGCTTAACGCGGGCGATGGAGCGGCTCATTAATATGACTCATGTGCAACGCCTGGAGATGGGTAATGAGAGCAGGAAAAAGATGGTCAGGGAGTTCGATGAAAAGATCGTTATTTCCCGTTATCTGAAGGCGATCGAACAAGTCTTGCCCTGAAACGGCGGCTATTCTGCCTCCGTTTCAGGGCCATTTGCTGACAAAATGCTAATCCACGCGGCGATAGCTGCGCTGAGTATTGTTCACTTTATACAGATAGCGGCGCGATTCCCCGGACGGATGTTTGGTCGTCAGGGTGGTGTAGACATCGCCCGGTGACATATTGTTGATGATGTTAAACGCCTGAGTTTTATTACTTGAGAACACGCGCAACACGCTGCCCGCCCCACCATTATAAGCAGTAATCACCGCATAACGACGCGATGTCGGGTTGCTGATATTCCCCAGATACACGTTTTGCAACATCGCCAGATACGCGGTGCCGGTATTAATATTATTCTGCGGATCAAACAGATAGCTGCGACTCGGCTTGCCCCATTTCCCTTCGGATTTGAACACATCTACGCCTGCGGTGTGCTGCACAACCTGCATCAGACCCAGCGCATCAGCATTACTGACCGCATACGGGTTAAAGGCCGATTCTGTTTGCATGATCGCCAGTATCAGCGACTGATCGACACCATATTTCGCGGACGCTTCCCGGATCATCGGCAGGTATTTATGCGCACGCTGATTCAGGTGGTTTGGAACCATCTGAATCGTCACGGAATAAATCACGTGCAGACCGGACTGACGACGCATCAGCTTGTTCTGGATCAGATAGTCGGCAAAGCTGGCTGCGCGGCCTTCCCAGCGGATTGGCTGACCGGTGTTGTCGAGAACCTGACCGTACAACATCGGTTCACGGCTGATCTGGATATCGTTGACGTCTGAATAGAGATCAACGTTACCCGGGTCATCGCCCACCAGTAAGGTGCTGATAATTGCCTTACGCAGGCTGGCGGCCGGATCGGTGCCTGAAATGGTTTCGAGGGTGATGGTACCCGCATCAAAGTTGATGTGGCTGCGGGTGTAATACTGATCGCTATATTTCACGTAGTCTTTCGGACCCGCGATCAGCACTTCATTTATGCCCCAGATGTTTTCGATGTTATGGGCAAACTGCCCCATCAAAATATCGAATCCGTTGGTATCTTTCACATAAGCTTCGTTGAACTGGTTTTTCTTACTGCCGGAGCAGGAGATCAACATTGGCGCGATAATCAGCAAAGCTAAAATTTTCTTCATCTTACAAGCCGTTTCTGCTGAAAGAAGCAGGCGCCCGGAGCGCCTGCCTTAATGTTTCAACCATTGTTACAAATGATTATTTTGATGGCGGGGTGTAGCCTTCGATATGAACGTCCTGACCTTCAAACAGAAAATTCACCATTTCCTGTTCCAGCAATTTACGGTCATCCGGGTTCATCATGCTGAGTTTCTTTTCGTTGATCAGCATGGTCTGTTTGGCCATCCACTGTGACCAGGCTTCTTTGGAAATTTCATTGAAAATACGTTTGCCAATCTCGCCAGGGTACAACTGGAAGTCTTGCCCTTCGGCATCGCGCTTGAGAAAGGTGCAAAAAATCGTTCTGCTCATGCTAATTCCTTATCGATCGTTCTTTTGGGGCGGTTATTTGCCAGCGGTCTGCTTTGCTAATTGCATCAGCAAACGTTCTACCGGCGCAGCCAGCCCGACGGATTGTGGTTGCGCTAAGTTATACCAGAGACCCGCACCTTCATCCATGCAACCTGCCGGAGAACGCAGATTTAACCACATCGGGACGATATCCAGATGGAAATGGCTGAAAGTGTGACGAAAGGCGGTCTGCTGCTGCAACGCATTTTGCGTAACACCGTATTTTTGCAGCCCCAGCGTGAGTTCGTCTTCGGTCGAATATTGCGGGAAGCAGAACAATCCGCCCCACAGGCCGACGGACGGACGCTGCTCCAGCCAGACTTTATCCTCCTGCTGGATCATCAGCATAAAGGCCGTTTTTTCCGGTAACGTCGTCTTGGGTTTTTTCCCCGGATATTTTGCCCAGCTGTGATGTGCATAGGCTTCACAGCCTGACTTCACCGGACATAGCTCGCATTTCGGCTTACTGCGGGTACACACCATCGCACCCAGATCCATCATTGCCTGATTAAACTGCGCGACCCCTTCGGCAGGTGTGACGTCTTCACTGATCGCCCACAGTTTATTTTCGGTTTTCTTCTCGCCCGGCCAGCCGTCAACGGCGTAGCAGCGGGCCAGCACGCGTTTCACATTGCCGTCCAAAATGGGGTAATGCTGATTCAGTGCCAGCGACAAAACGGCACCCGCTGTGGAACGGCCAATGCCGGGCAGCGCAAGAATTTCATCAAAGGTTGTTGGAAATACGCCGCTGTGCTGGCTGACGATAGTTTGCGCTGCTTTATGCAGGTTTCGTGCGCGGGCGTAGTAACCCAGCCCGGTCCACAGATGCAGTACTTCATCGAGTGGCGCGGCGGCGAGATCAGACACCGTCGGGAAACGTTCCATAAAGCGTTCAAAATACGGGATGACAGTCGCTACCTGCGTTTGCTGCAACATCACTTCAGAAAGCCAGACTTTATAGGGGGTTTTTGCGATTTGCCAGGGCAGCGTTTTGCGGCCATAGCGCTGATACCAGTCGAGCACCAGCGGCGAAAAACTTTTTGCTTCCATAAAACCAGGGGTTTCCATCATGGGTGAATTACAGTCCGGCAGGGTTAAAAGACGGGGCTGATCACATCACAGTTCCCGTCTGGCTGTAAACCGGAACTTTCCGCACTGTATTGACGGATTTCCTGCCGTCAAACCTTGCTAATCGGGAGTAAGTTTGGATAATGCGCCTTTCCTTATATTCAGTGACCAAAGCACAGGCATCCGCGCGCGGGTACCGCGTCTTGCCAATCGGAGTGGAAACACCATGAAAAACGACGTCATTTCACCGGAGTTCGACGAGAACGGTCGCGCGATGCGCCGTATCCGTAGTTTTGTCCGCCGTCAGGGCCGTCTGACCAAAGGTCAGCAATTCGCGCTGGACAATTTCTGGCCGGTGATGGGCGTGGAGTTTCAGGCAGAACCTCTGGCAATTGATGCCTTGTTTGGTCGCCCGGCACCGGTTGTGCTGGAAATCGGTTTCGGGATGGGCACCTCGCTGGTCACGATGGCGAAACAGAACCCGGACCAGAATTTCATCGGCATTGAAGTTCACTCGCCTGGCGTCGGTGCCTGTCTTGCGACCGCGCATGAAGAGGGTGTCAGTAACCTGCGCGTAATGTGTCACGATGCGGTCGAAGTGTTGGAAAAAATGATTCCGGATGGCTCGCTTGACATGGTGCAGCTATTCTTTCCTGACCCGTGGCACAAAGCGCGTCATAATAAGCGCCGTATCGTGCAGCCGGAGTTCGTTGAGAAGCTGCGCAAAAAATTGAAAGTGGGCGGTGTATTCCACATGGCAACCGACTGGGAGCCTTATGCGGAGCACATGCTTGACGTCATGACCAGTTTAGAAAACTGGGTGAACCTGTCGCAGGAGGGCAATTATGTCCCGCGTCCGGAATCCCGCCCGGTGACCAAGTTCGAAATGCGTGGCCAGCGTTTAGGCCACGGCGTATGGGATCTGATGTTTGAGAGGAAGCAATAATGGCTACAAATCGCAGTCGTCGTTTACGTAAGAAGTTACACATTGCCGAGTTCCAGGAACTGGGCTTCTCTGTAAAATGGCGTTTCCCGGAAGGTACCGCGGTAGAAACCATTGACGAATCACTGGATAAATTCATTGACGGTGTGATCGAGCCAAACAAGCTGGCCTTCGACGGCAGTGGCTATCTGCAATGGGAAGGTCTGGTTTGCCGTCAGGACATCGGCCATTGCACTGATGAACAACGTGCGCTGGTCAAAAAATGGTTAGAAGACCATAAAATGGAAGACGTGGAAGTTTCTGAGTTATTCGATATCTGGTGGGACTGATTCTGCCGTCATCCTTCGAATTGTCTCTGCGTTGACTGCCTTCACTTACCCCGGTCACTTACTTTTGTAAGCTCCCGGGGATAAGTTCAGTTGTCGCCTTGATACAACTCGAATGATTTAGGCAGATCCTGAGGATCTCTGAATCTCATAAAGGTGCCTTCCGGCACCTTTGTTACATCTGGAGGCAGGACGTTGGGTACCGAACTTGATAACAGTTTGCTGGAAGATATTCTTGCGCAGGTCAGGCCGCTGATAGGTCGGGGTAAAGTGGCCGGTTACATTCCTGCTCTGGCGGAAGTCAGCCCCGATCATTTAGGAATCGCCGTGTGTACCACGAAAGGGGAGATCTTTCGTGCCGGTGATGCCGATATTCGTTTCTCGATCCAGTCGATCTCAAAAGTTCTCAGCCTGACGCTGGCGCTGACCCGTTATCAGGAAAGCGAAATCTGGCAGCGTGTCGGCAAAGAGCCGTCCGGTCAGCCATTCAATTCTCTGGTACAGCTTGAGCTGGAACAGGGTAAACCGCGTAACCCGTTCATCAATCCGGGCGCACTGGTGGTCTGCGATATGCTGCAAACCCGGCTTTCGGCACCGAAGCAGAGAATGCTGGAAGTGGTGCGTCAGCTGGCCGGATCGGCAGATCTCAACTACGATCGGCACGTTGCGCGTTCCGAGTTTGAGCACTCCGACCGCAATGCGGCGATTGCGTATCTGATGAAGTCTTTCGGTAATTTCGACAACGACGTCATCACCGTTTTGCACACCTATTTTCACTACTGCGCATTGCGCATGAGCTGTGAAGAGCTGGCGCGCACCTTTGTGTATCTGGCCAATAAAGGGCATCCGCTGGGTAGCGAGACACCGCTCATTGATGCCCGTCAGGCACGGCAGATTAATGCGATGATGGTGACCAGCGGTATGTACGATGGTGCGGGTGAGTTCGCCTATCGCGTCGGGATGCCGGGCAAATCCGGTGTCGGCGGCGGTATTATTGCCGTGGTGCCGGGGGAGATGTGTATCGCGGTATGGTCGCCGGAACTTGACGCGGCAGGGAACTCTTTGGCAGGTATTGCTGCCTTAGAACTACTGGCGCAACGTATTGGCCGTTCAATTTTTTGAGTTTGCTGTCTTAAGGGAGAGTACATGTTAGTAAAAAGTGGAGTGGTAAAAACCGGACTTGCTGCGTTGCTGGCTCTCAGTGCGTGGAGCGCACAGGCGGACTATCAGTGTGCCGTACAGCCTAAAGATGATGTGATCATTAAGCCGCAGACCGTTCAGGTGGTCGGCAACAGCGGTGATTTGCTGATCACGCCAAATGGTAACGTGACCCTCAACGGTAAAGACATGACCCTGAGCGCCAGACAGCGTCAGGAAGCGATCGATTATCAGGCCGGTTTGCGCCGCGACCTGCCGTGGATTGATCAGGGTGCGACGGCGCATCTCGAAAAAGGCCGCGTGGCGGTAGATCGGGTGATCGTCGAGAAACTGGGCACCGACAGCAACGTGCGTAACCGTCTGGTCACGCTCGACAAGCAACTGAAGCAACAAATGAACCTGATCATTGAGCACCGCGCCGACGGTCTGACCTTCCACCATAAAGCGGTGGATCAGGTTAAGCAAAACGGTCAGAAGCTGATGGAACAAACCATGGGCGGCGTGATGCAGGACAGCATCAACGAAATGGGCCTCAAACAGGCTACCAGCGGTGGGAATCCGTTGCAGGCGATGATGGGTAATCTTGGCGGGCTGCAGCAAGCCATTCAGGAAGAGTGGAACAAGCAGGAAAAAGAGTTCAAAGCCTTTGGCGATGACGTCTGTAAGCGTGTGACGAATCTGGATACTCAGCACAAAGCCTTGCTGGCGGATTTGAAAAAGTAACCGGCTAAATGACAGACACAAAAAAACCGCGATTACGCGGTTTTTTTGTTGGAAAACGAACCGTCCTTTGTGAACTGCACCTTACTCCCCCAAAAACAGCTCCAGCAGTGAGTTGAGGAATAATTTTCCTTTGCCGGTGATCTGCCAGTGCGTGGCGGTTTCCACCAGATATTCTTTGGTGATCGCTTCGTCAAGCTGTGCGCGTATCACCGACTCATCCAGCCCGGTATACAGACCAAACTCTTCACGCGGCGCGGCTTCCAGCAGGCGGAAGCGGTTCATGAAGAATTCAAACGGCAAATCTTCGGTTTCGACCGGATGTTGTTTGTCCATATAACGTCCCTGCATATAGCCGCGAGGATGTTTGGTTTTTACGGTACGCAGGATTTGCCCGTCGGGCTGCGTCAGTTTGCCATGCGCGCCACAACCGATGCCGAGATAATCCCCGAAGCGCCAGTAGTTCAGATTGTGCTGACACTGGTAGCCCGGTTTGGCATACGCCGAGGTTTCATACTGCTGATAACCAGCCGCAGTCAGCAACTGATCGCCTTGCTCGAAAATATCCCACAGTGCATCGTCATCCGGCAGGGTCGGCGGGCGCGAGGCGTACATTGTATTCGGCTCAATAGTCAGCTGATACCACGACAAATGCGGCGGGTTTAGTGCAATAGCCTGACGCAAATCGTCCAGCGCTTCTTCCAGCGTCTGATCCGGCAAGCCGTGCATCAGATCCAGATTGAAGCTGCGCAGGTTCAGGTCGGTCGCCAGATGCGCCGCGCGTGTGGCTTCGTCAGGGCCATGAATACGCCCCAGACGCTCCAGTTTCTGCGCATCAAAACTTTGCACGCCAATGGAGATACGGTTCACACCGGCGCGCTGATAGCCGCTGAAGCGGTCTGCTTCGACGGTACCCGGATTAGCTTCCATGGTGATTTCAGCATTAGCATCGAGCGGCAAACGCGCGCGCACGCCGTCGAGCAGATTCTGCATCGCTTCGCTGCTCAGCAGACTTGGGGTTCCGCCGCCGATAAAAATCGTCCCCACACTGCGTCCGCCCACCAGATGCAGGTCTGCATCCAGATCAGCCAGCAGATGCGCGACATAATCGTCATGCGGCACTTCACCCTTTAACGCGTGCGAGTTGAAATCGCAGTAAGGGCATTTTTGCACGCACCACGGAATATGGATGTAGAGACTCAGCGGCGGTAACTTACGCATTCTTTTGTACAGCCTCTTTCATCGCGGCAAGCAATAGTTTCAGTGCCTGTCCACGGTGCGAGACCGCACTTTTTTCTTCACGGGTCAGTTCTGCGGCGGTCTTGCCCAGCTCAGGAACATAAAAAATCGGGTCATAACCGAAGCCGCCTTCGCCTGCTTCGGCAAAGGTAATCTCACCAGCCCAACTGCCGTGACACACCAGCGGCGTCGGGTCTTCAGCGTGGCGCATATACACCAGCACACAATGGAACCGCGCATCGCGCTGACCCTGTGGCACGTCTTTCAGCGCCACCAGCAGTTTATCGAGGTTTTGCTGATCGCTGGCATCAACGCCTGCGTAGCGTGCGGAGTAAATCCCCGGCGCGCCGCCGAGAAAATCCACCGCCAGACCTGAATCATCAGCAATGGCTGGCAAACCGGTGACCGCTGCCGCATGGCGGGCCTTCAGGATGGCGTTCTCAATGAACGTCAGCCCGGTTTCTTCGGCAGATTCAACACCGAGTTCCGTTTGTGCGACCACGTCCAGCCCGAAACTGGCCAGAAGATGTGCGAGCTCACGCACTTTACCGGCGTTGCCGGTAGCTAATACGACTTTCTGCATGGGAGAGTCCTGACGTAAACGTTATTCTGCGAGCAGTACCGCGACCTCAGTCGGGATATTTTGCGGATGTGTAATGCGGACTTGTTTATGGCGGCCCAGTTCGCCCTTTTCAATGCTGACCTGACTTTTGGCGACTTTAAACTGTTTTGCGAGAAATTTCACCAGATGTGTGTTCGCCTGACCATCAACCGGCGGGGCGGTGATGGCGACTTTCAGTTCGTCGCCATGCAAACCCACCAGGCTGTCGCGGCTGGCTTTGGGCTGGATAACCAGCCGCAAAACCAGCGCATCAGATTGCCAGAACGCCGGGCTTAAAGCTGGAACCACAACGCACCCAGCAGATCCATCCCCAGATAATTCAGCATATAGAGGATAAGGATCACCACCATCGCCGAGAAATCGATGCCGCCCATCGCCGGAAGAATACGACGAATTGGCGCCATCAGCGGCTCAGTCAGCTGCATCAGCAGATAATCCATCGGCCCGCGGCCCTGGCTCACCCAGCTCATCAGCGAGCGGATAATCACCAGCCAGAACACCAGATAACCGGCTGCTTTAACCAGCCCTATCAGGCCAATCAGCAGGCTGCTCAGACCAAAGAAAATAGCGCCGCTTTGAATAAGCAACAGCAGCGGGAATTTGATGGTGCAAAGGATAAACGCCAGCAGCAAACTCGCGCTGTCAATCGGGCCCAGCGGCGGAATAATCCGGCGAAGTGGTCCGATAATGGGCTGAGTAATTTTCACCACGAACTGTGAAAACGGGTTATAAAAATCTGTACGTGCCCATTGCATCCAGATGCGCAGTAGCAGAACCATCACGTAGAGATCTATGAGGGTTTTAACCAGAAACGTCAGCGTTAACATAATTCTCCTATGCCCTTCATCCTTCGCGTGTCGCCTTGACGCAACACGAATGATTTTGGGCAGTGTTATTTTATTATTTGCTCTTATTAGAACAGTTTTTCCATTTCCTGCGCGCGGGTAATGGCGGCCTGCATGGCCTCGGAGACAATCTCCGGTAATTTACGGTCGGTGAAAACCTTCAGAGCTTCAAACGTCGTGCCGCCTTTGGACGTCACATTCTCACGAAGTTGTGACAATGGCGTGTCCGGACTGGCGGCGACTAAAGCACTGGCGCCGCTGGCGGCTTGCTCAACCAGCATCCGTGCGGTTTCAGCGCTGAAACCCAGACGTTGCGCTTCAGCCTGCATTGCTTCCATAAACAGGAAGAAATACGCCGGGGCGCTGCCTGCGGCGGCAATTACGTGGTTGATACCTTCTTCGGTATCGACCCAGCAAATTTTCCCGACGGCGGTCATCAGTTCGCCGCTGTAATCACGGTCTGCCTGAGAAACCTGAGAAGGTGCGTACAGGCCACTCATGCCTTTCCCGACCAGGGATGGCGTGTTCGGCATGATACGCACGATGTTCAGATTATCGCCCAGCAACTCGCAGAAGCGCGCCACACTGACGCCTGCGGCAATCGACAGTACCAGCTTGTCGCTAAAATCCACGTCTTTTTGCAGTGCTTTACACACATCGGCCATCATTTGCGGTTTTACCGACAAAACAACGACATCCGCCTCCTTTGCACAGCCGCTGTTATCGCTGCTGCTTTGCACGCCATATTTATCAGCCAGCGCATCGCGATGCGTGGTGGAAGGGGCACAAACGCTGATGAGATTTGCCGGATAGCCGCTTTCGACCAGGCCGGAAATAATTGCGCCCGCCATATTACCGGCGCCGATAAAACTGATTTTGCGATGTTGCATTCATGCTCCTTGCTTTTAATGGGGGCTGAATTGAGCCTATCAAGAGTAAAGCAGTAAACCCAAAGATAAAGGTTACTGTTTTATGCTGTAATCACGGGCACCGAAAATGGCGGTCCCGATGCGAACCATCGTGCTGCCAGCCGCAATTGCCGCAGGCATATCATCGGTCATACCCATCGACAGCGTATCGGCCTGCGGACAAATATTTTGTAAATCTTTCAGCGCATCCCGCATCTTGCCGAAGACCTCAAGCTGTCGCGCGTGATCCGTTTCCACTGCCGGAATCGCCATCAGGCCGCGCAGTGTCAGGCGGGGCATCGCCATAATCTGTCGGGCCAGTTCTGCGATATCGCCCACCGCAATGCCGGATTTACTGGCCTCATCGCTGATGTTGACCTGAATCAGCACCTGTAAAGGTGCTAAACCGGCCGGACGTTGTTCGTTCAGTCGCTGGGCGATTTTCAGGCGGTCGATGGTATGGCACCAGTCGAAATTCTCCGCCACCAGGCGGCTTTTATTCGACTGCAATGGCCCGATGAAATGCCAGGTCAGCGCAGGCTGATGTCCGGCAAAGTGGGCAATCTTATCCACGCCTTCCTGCACGTAGTTTTCGCCGAACGCTAACTGCCCGGCGGCAATCGCTTCTTCGACAGCGCTCGCAGGTTTTGTTTTGCTGACTGCAAGCAAGGTAATTTCTTCTGGAGACCTGCCGCAATGTTGTGCAGCGGCTGCGATTTTCTCGCGGACATTCTGTAAGTTCTGCTCAATAGCGTTTTGCTGACTAAGGCTCATAGGGACTCAGGAGGATTTCAACATGGATATTGATGGATTAGTGGGACGTAGTGTAAAGCAAAATGCCTCCGATCTGCACCTTTGTACCGGCTATCCGCCTGTGTTGCGCATTGACGGGGAATTATGTCGCTGTGAAGATCTGCCGGTGGTGGAGGCTTCGCAGATGCTGGGGCTGATCCATGCGTGGCTGGATGCCACTGAACAACATACTTTGCAGCTGGCCGGACAGGTGGATAAAGCGCTGACATTGGGTGATGGCGTGCGGATGCGGCTCAATATCTTTCAGCAACTGCACGGGTTGTCTGCGGCGCTGAGACCGGTGCCTGCCCGTTGCCCCGAGCTGGCTGCATTGAGGGTGCCGGATATCTTGCAGCATGTGATTATGCAGGAAGACGGCCTGATTTTGGTCACCGGTGCGACGGGCAGCGGGAAATCCACCACGCTGGCGGCGCTGATTGATCATCTCAACCGCCATGCGAAGCGCCATATTATTACGCTGGAAGACCCCATTGAGCTTATCCATACTGGCAGGCACTGTCTGATTCAGCAGCGCGAACTCGGGCTGCATACGCGTTCATTTGGCGAAGCGGTGCGCGGTGCTCTGCGTGAAGATCCGGATGTATTGTTACTGGGCGAACTGCGTGACACTGACAGTATCCGGCTGGCGCTGACGGCGGCAGAAACCGGACATCTGGTTCTCGCGACACTGCATACGCGCAACGCCACACAGGCCATTGACCGGCTGGTTGATGTGTTTCCGGCAGAAGAAAAAGCGTTTGTCCGCGCTCAACTGGCGGGTAGCCTGCGGGCCGTGATCGCGCAAAAACTGGCGGTGACTGAAGAAAAGGACGGTAGAAAAGCGGGAAGGGTAGCGCTTTTTGAAGTGCTGACTTCCACACCGGCGGTGTGCAATTTAATCCGTGAAGGGAAAACTCATCAACTGGCGGATATCCTGCAAACCGGCGCGCAGGCCGGCATGCAGACGTTCGCACAAAGCCGTCAGCAGCGGCAACGTGCGGGATTACTGGCGGAAGATCAGGACTGACTCCACTGTTTCTCGAACCAGCTTTCCAGAATAATGACAGCGGAAGCGGCATCCACGCTGCCTTTATCCAGCGCACGGAAACCGCCGCGATCGAACAAATCGGCGCGGGCTTCTACGGTACTCAGGCGTTCGTCGTGCAGTTCAACCTGAACGCCAAAACGGCCATGCAGACGGTTGGCAAATTTGCGCGCACGGGCAGTCAGAGGTTGTTCTGTGCCGTCCATGTTCAGCGGCAAACCGACAACCACCAGATCCGGCAGCCATTCTTTCAGCAGTTTTTCAATTTTCTGCCAGTCCGGTGTGCCGTCCTGCGCTTTAAACGAGGTCAGCGGACGGGCGGTGCCGGTGACTTCCTGACCAATAGCCAGACCGATACTTTTGGTGCCGAAGTCGAAAGCAAAAACCGTGCGGTTTGCCATTATGCATGCCCCGCATGGGTGGCGAGCTGTCCGACGTCAACGCCGATCATTTTCGCTGCTTCGCGCCAGCGGTCAGCAATGGGGGTGCGGAACAAAATATCGCTGCTGGCTTCAATGGTCAGCCACGAGTTTTCCAGTAATTCTTTTTCAAGCTGGCCCTGTTCCCATGCGGCATAACCCAGTGCCACCAGCACATCTTTTGGCTGATCGGGCGTGCCCAGCGTTTCCAGCACGTCTTTCGAGGTGGTGATCATCGTGCAGTCAGAGATGCGGATGCTGGAGCCAAAACCTTCGCGCGGCGTATGCAAAATGAAACCGCGATCGTCTGCCAGCGGCCCCCCGGAAAAAACCGGGCGATCAAGACGAATACTCAGGTCACGGGGTTCGGGGGTGATGTCGAGTTTGTCGAGTACGCTTTCAATGGTGAAATCGTCGACCAGTTTGTTAATCACCAGCCCCATGGCGCCGTCTTCATTGTGCTCGCAGATGTACACGACCGAACGTTTGAACTGGGGTTCATCCAGGCCAGGCATCGCAATAAGAAAGTGATGTTGTAGATTCATGGTATGCAGGATGTTTAACCTCAGAATTGAAATCAGTGCAGGCAGGCCAGTTTATTACGTCAGGCTCGCCAAAAAAAGCGGGTTATCCAGCAATGCTGAACAACCCGTTTATCGATTTTAATCTGTGCTTATCGTGAAGCCAGACGTTTCTCGATGGCGTCCATCAGCATGCCGGTGATGGAAATCGGGAAGGCGGCTTCGATTTCACGTGCACAGGTCGGGCTGGTGACGTTAATTTCCGTCAGACGATCGCCGATAATATCCAGACCGACAAAAATCAGGCCTTTCTGCTTGAGGATTGGCGCAACGGTACGGGCAATTGCCCAGTCACTTTCGCTCAGCGGACGGGCTTCGCCACGGCCTCCGGCAGCCAGATTACCGCGGGTTTCACCCTGCGCCGGAATACGCGCCAGGCAGTAAGGCACCGGTTCGCCGTCGACCACCAGAACGCGTTTGTCACCGTCCTTGATGGCTGGCAGGTAGTTTTGTGCCATACAGAAACGGCTGCCGTGTTCGGTCAGTGTTTCGATAACGACGGAGACGTTGGCATCTTCAGGTTTCAGACGGAAAATGGAAGCGCCGCCCATGCCATCGAGTGGCTTGAGGATCACGTCAGTGTGTTCTTTATGGAACGCTTTCAACTGCGCTGCATTGCGGGTAACCAGCGTATCTGGCGTCAGTTCAGGGAACCACGCAGTGAACAGCTTTTCGTTACAGTCGCGCAGGCTCTGCGGTTTATTGACGATCAGCGTGCCTTTTTCTTCGGCACGTTCGAGGATGTAAGTGGCGTAAATGAATTCGGTATCGAACGGCGGATCCTTACGCATCAGGATCACGTCCAGTTCCTGCAGGGCGATATCCTGCTCTGTGCCAAACTCATACCAGCCATCGTAATCCTGCTTCACGCTGAGTTTTTTGGTGGTCGCACGGCCTTCGCCGCCGCGCAGATACAGGGAATTCATTTCCATGTAATGCAGTTCGTAACCACGACTCTGCGCTTCCAGCAACATAGCGAAACTGGTGTCTTTTTTAATGTTGATGGAAGAGATCGGATCCATCACGATGCCAAGCTTAATCATTTGGTTTCCTCTTAACCCAGATCGCCGAAACGAACCTGTAAGGCTGTAATCGCGGTGAGTGCTGTGGTTTCTGTACGCAGAACACGGGGTCCCAGCAGGATATCAGTAAATCCGTAGCCGGAGGTCATTGCAATTTCTTCAGCGGATAAACCGCCTTCCGGACCGATCAGCAGGCGGACATGGCTTACCGGCAGCGGCAGGGTGTTAATGCTGTGGCTGGCGCGCGGGTGCAGGTTCAGCTTCAGGCTGTCGTCCTGCTCGTTGCACCAGGCTTCGAGCTGCATCGCCGGACGAATTTCAGGGATACGGTTACGTCCGCACTGTTCGCAGGCGGCAATGGCGATTTTCTGCCACTGCTGCAATTTTTTCTCCAGACGTTCGCCGTCAAGTTTGACGCCACAGCGCTCGGAAAACAGCGGAGTAATCGTATTCACGCCCAGCTCAATAGATTTCTGAATGGTGAATTCCATCTTCTCGCCACGCGAGATCACCTGACCAAGATGCAGATTCAGCGGGGATTCATTATCCGCCAGCACCCCCTGATTCAGGCTGACACTCACACTTTTCTTATCAACCTGCGTGATGCTGGCTTCGAAGACCTGGTTGCTGCCGTCAAATAACTGAATCGCCTGACCCGGCTGCATACGCAGAACGCGCCCGACGTGATTGGCGGCATCTTCGCTCAGCGCAATCTCGCTGTGAGCGGTCAGGATTTCCGGATGATAAATGCGGGGTATGCGCATGTGTGACTGCTGTCCTTAAAGTGGTGAAGTGGGCTATTTTGGCAACTGTTGCCAGCCCTGTCGCTGACTATTGTGCCCTATAGTAGGTTAGCTTTTTCTTTGCACGCAAGCCTGCTGAACGTAAGGGTTGTGATTCCCCTGCACCCTGGCAATGCGGTTATCGCGTTCACATTCCCATGATGTGACCGGATACTGGCGATCCCAGGCGGTAAACAGCTGTGTCTGCTGGCGGGATAAATTCAGTTTGTACTGGTCACGCATGTAGAAGTAAGTGCGCGCAATGGCCCCACGGGCGCGGGCTGGCGGCTCGGCGGCTTTGGCTTTGAAGTCGATTTTCATTTCACAGCGGCCATACTGACCTTCGCCACCGTTCCACTGGCTGTACATGAAATTATTGCGGTCGCCGTTCACTTCACCGATGGCCGGTTCAAGGTTGTGCAGGTCAGTTTCAACCTTGCGATAGTCGGCGCTTTTCGCGCAATTTTTGCGCCCGCCATCCTGCCAGCATTGCATCTGGTGGCCGAACTGCCACGCGGGAACCACATGTTCCCATTCGATCCGGCTGGCGCGCTGTTCACTTTTACGTACCGCGTAACCGCAGGATTGCAGATCCGGCGTGCCTTTTTTCCCCTGCCAGCTGATATCGCAGCCGCAGTAAAATGTTGGCGCGCCCTGATTGATTTTCACGGCAGCGGCTTTGGCCTGACTGAAGTTATTGATGGCGTTGCCGGACTGGCTGAAGGCGCTCAGCGGTGTCAGCGCACTGATAAACAGAAAAGATAAGAACGTTTTATGAAACATGTTTCTGAAAGACCCAAGACTAAAAGGCCGGAAGGGTAACGGATGCGGCGCGATGTGACAATGGGACTTTGCTGCTAATGAGTGATTGAAAAATCAGCAATTAGTGATGCCGTTAGCGTTAAAACGTAACAGTTCGCCGCAATGGCGGCAGCGGTATTCCGACTCCTTGCGCATCACCTTATTGTGGCGTCGCACGGTCAACTGGTGGTCGCGGCAGGCGCATAAATACGGATAGGTTTTACTTTGCACGGATGCCACTTCGAACTTGTGCGTTCTGCTCGCTGAGACACCCAGCACATGTTCCATCATCCAGCGCCACTCTTTGCCGTGCGGTGCAGGAGCGCGACCAAAACGGCGGTATACCAGCAAATGGGCCAGCTCGTGTGGCACCACTTCATCGATAAACGGTTGCTGATTTTCCAGCAGTAATACCGGATTAAGGCGGATTTGCCAGTGTTGCAGATACGCGCTTCCCGCGCTGGTGCCGCGTTGCTGATAGCTGATTTCCGGCTCCGTGTAATCGGTGCCAAAAAACTGATTTGCCATCTGGAGTTTTTCCCGCAGGCAGCGCATAACGGCTTGTTGCAGGGCGATGGGGAGACGTGAGGTTTTCATCTGGCGAAGGATAAATCTGGCGGGGGAGAGATGCAATATGGAATTCCTCCCCTTTGCAGGGGAGGAATGGCAGGCTTATTTATTGCTAACTTACTTACCGATGTCGCGCAGGGCTTCACCTTTCATCAGGTTGCGTTCGATGTGTTCCAGAGAGACGTTTTTGGTCTCAGGGATCAGCGCAATGGTAATGAAGATAAACACCACGTTCAGCGCCGCGTACACCCAGAAGGTGTTGGCGTTGCCGAGGCTGTCGAGCATGGTCAGGAAGGTTGCGCCGACAATCATGTTGGCGATCCAGTTGGTCGCAGTAGACACGGTGATACCAAAATCGCGGCCTTTCAGCGGCTGAATTTCAGAACACAGTACCCAAATCAGCGGACCAGCACTCATCGCAAAACCAACGATGAACATCAGCAGCATTGCAATGGAGAAGTATTTCGCCGCATCGGATTCGACACCGATATGCAGCATAGTACCCAGCACACCCATACCGACTGCCATCACCAGGAAGCCCAGTTTCAGCGTAGGTTTACGGCCCCAGCGGTCAACCAGACCGATGGCGATGAACGTCGCCAGAACGTTAACCAGCCCGACGATCACCGTGCCCCACATCTGTTGAGAGGTGCTGGCGAAACCGGCGATGCCGAAGATTTTTGGTGCGTAGTACATGATGACGTTCATACCGGTGAACTGCTGCATGACCTGCAACAGAACGCCGAGGTAAACCGCACGACGGAAGTTTTTGTTATTAACGAACAAACCCCAGCCGCTTTGTTTTACTTTCAGACTTTCACGGATTTCATCCAGTTCATGTTTTGCCTGCTCACTGGAATCACGCAGTTTTTCCAGTACGCGGCGTGCTTTACCGTCATCGCCACGAGCGGCCAGCCAGCGCGGGCTGTCCGGCAGAAAGAAGACGCCAACCAGCAACAGCAATGCCGGAATGGTGATGATGCCCAGCATCCAGCGCCATGCACCGGTGTAGCTGAACGCGGTATCCGACAGGTATGCGGCCAGAATACCGATGGTGATCATCAGCTGGTACATGGAAATCATGCTGCCGCGGATTTTTTCCGGTGCGATTTCTGACAGGTAAATCGGTGCGGTGTAAGAGGCAATACCGACAGCCAGACCCAGCAGAACACGGGCAACAATCAGCACTTCTGTGTTGGGCGCAAAGGCGGAACACAGGGAGCCGACAACGAACAGAACTGCGCCGATCATCAGGCTGAATTTACGTCCCAGACGGAAGTTCAGCCAGCCACTGCCGACAGCACCGACGGCGGCACCAAACATCATGGAGCTGACAACCCATTCCTGTTGGTGGTTAGTAATCTGGAAGTCATGGCTGATAAAGGGCAGGGCGCCCGCGATGACGCCGATATCTAAGCCGAACAGCAGTCCGGCAAGTGCAGCAAGAAAACAGACAAAGAAAGTGACGCTTTTGTTCGAGCGTTTTCCTTTGGTCGAAGTTGAGTTGTTCATCCGGTCTCCAAAATAATGCAATCGTTTTGAGTTTGTAATAATGCTTAGGCTGTTATGTTATTAACCCTGCACACAGCTTAACGTGAACCCGGTCACAGTGTTGTAATCGTTTACACTAATAGGTGTGGCTGGGTATCTTGTTTCTGAAGGGTTTCAAACGGATAGCGTAACAGGAAGGAGATGTGCCTGAGAGTAATAGCCCATAAATTGATTTATATCAATCAATACAGTGTTTCAAACTTTTACATATACAAATAACTTATTAATTTATAACAAATTATTTTCTGTAACCGTTTTCATTTTAGCCATCATCTGGCCATAAAACTTCCCGCTTCCTGCTTTTGAGTGTAATCGTTGAAATACTCAATTCGGACTTTTTCAGACGATGCTGAAGCCGAAAATGGTAACGATGGGCTGTATGGCTTGCCCGGATAGACGTTTTTCTTCAGCTCTTTCCACTGGCACCGTGCTTCCTTTTTATCGCTGTCACACAGGCCAATACGCTGTACCAGCAGATGGATATTGCCGGTATTGGTAATTTGCTGAGTAGATGGATCCCAACCCAGTCTGGCGACCGGTTTTGCTGGCGGCACCATGACGACGACCCCCCAGACAATGGTCAGGTTCAGTTCGCTGGTGAAATTTTTGTTGCTGGCAGGGTTTTTGAATTCTTCCGGAGTCATTGACTGAAAATGCACGCGGTAGATTTTTTCTTCGTTGCTTTCACCGAGGCCGACGATCCTCACCGGCTGGCTGTTACCGGCGGGCAAACCAAATTTTAGCGGCGAGACCACCAGACTGTTTTGTGCGCCCTGTGGTGCAGGCGTTTCACTTTCCTGTGGTGTGCCGGGGTTATGAACCTCGGTGATTTTTCCCTGAATATACTGGGTAGTTTCGCTTTTAGAACTGATGACCAGTGCAGCAGCATGTTGTTCGTTAAGCGTTACTTTCATCGGTGAAACGGTGATGTTGGCAAAACACAGGACAGGTATGGTCAGCATCAGTAACGGGAGCAGTTTCAGGTCTGAGACCCGCCTTTGTATTTGTGATCTGCGCATAAAAATCCTTACGTGAATGCGGTGATGAAGTGCAATCCGTTGCCAGGAGAATCTCCTAAAGCTGCGGCGTAAAATTCACAATCAGATGTCCGGTATAATGCCCAGCTTGTTTACTGTTGATATCCATTGTCTTGGTGCTGAGTTCCAGTGGTGCAGGAACACACAATACTGCCTGTGGGATCCCGGGCAGATGCACTGGCCGGGTATGAGCGGTCTGAATATCAGAAATTACCAGATCATCACCGCGTATTACGCTGACGTATTTACCGTCGGGTGCCTGCATTCGCACATAATAATCAATGCGTCCTGAATCCAAATTAGTGTCGCCGTGATCAGAATAAAT
>NZ_QSNX01000059.1:0-526 GCF_009498575.1 Rahnella sp. RcJ3 | reverse complement strand
CCGTAGGGGAACCTGCGGTTGGATCACCTCCTTACCTCAAGATACGCATTGTGCAGTGTCCACACAGATTGTCTGATAGAAAGTAACGAGCAGAAATACCTTAATAGGCTTGTAGCTCAGGTGGTTAGAGCGCACCCCTGATAAGGGTGAGGTCGGTGGTTCAAGTCCACTCAGGCCTACCAATTCCTTCCTCCTCTTCGTTGTCGCCATGTCTTGTTTGCACAAAGCAAACTTCGCATGACTCCGCCTTGATGAGAAAGTAATTGGCTGACTCATCAGGCTGATGAGTAATTAAGGTATCTGTGAGTGACTGTATGGGGCTATAGCTCAGCTGGGAGAGCGCCTGCCTTGCACGCAGGAGGTCAGCGGTTCGATCCCGCTTAGCTCCACCATTACCGTACAGCCCCTAAATAATACTTCAGAGTGTATTGGAAACAGTATGCTGCGAAGTATTTTGCTCTTTAACAATCTGGAACAAGCTGAAAATTGAAAGTTTACAGCTGAACATCACTCTCCGTAGCAGTAC
>NZ_QSNX01000058.1:0-634 GCF_009498575.1 Rahnella sp. RcJ3 | reverse complement strand
TCCGGATGCGCGGCTTTCGCTTTTTCCAGCCCTTTAATCTCACCCGCCGTCCGTGCAATATCCATTGCCTGGCTGCCCACGTCGCCCAGCGCCTGCGCGATTTCCAGCCGCTTCTGCTCTTTCTCTTTATCAAAGATAGGGCTGATGCTGCCGTTGGCATGTTCCACGTCGCGGCTTAAATCAGCCACGTCCTGCTGCTGGTTTTCGGTATCGCGGATGTTGATGGTACCTGCTGAAATCGCCGCTTTGGTGGTGCCGGAAGCCTCACCTTCACCGCCTGCACCCACCAGTACGCCGTTCGCCATATTGCCGATAAAGTTCTCTGCAACAGTCCCGCCGGTGCTGATGCCTGCGCCCTGATGTTCGGTGCTGTATTCCGCTTTATTGCCGATGTCGCTGAAGCCTAACGTACCGGTGTCGAGGTGGTTTTTATCGGCCGAACCTGTGCTGGCAATTACCGCGCCATCGAGCTGGGTATGCCCGCCGACCGTGATATCAAAGCCGCCGTCACCGGCAAAAATACCGCTCTGCTCAGTGACCGAGTTGTAGTCGCTGTCCATTTTGTCATTAGCGGCACTGATGCCGCCCGAACCGGTCATGGTGCCGAATGAGAAGCTGGCACCGCCGCTGATGC
>NZ_QSNX01000057.1:0-672 GCF_009498575.1 Rahnella sp. RcJ3 | reverse complement strand
TATGTTCGGTTAAACCGTTCTATAAACGCGTTCTGTGTTGGCTTACCCGGCTTGATAAATTCCAGCATCACTCCATGGTCTTCAGCCCATTGCGCCAGCGCCAGTGATATCAGTTCCGGCCCATTATCCATCCGCATCTTCAGCGGATATCCACGGTTTGCTACTATTCTGTCCAGCACCCGGACGACACGCTGCGCTGGGATATTCAGGTCAATTTCTATCGCCAGCGCTTCACGGTTAAAATCATCGACAACATTGAAAGTCCGAAAACGTCGGCCACATGTCAGCGCGTCGTGCATAAAATCAATTGACCAACTTTGGTTGAGTGCTTCCGGCGTTGCCAGCGGAGCCGGATTGCGCACCGGCAGGCGTTGTTTACCCTTACGACGAAAATTCAGTTTGAGAAGACAGTAAATCCGGTAGACACGTTTGTGGTTCCAGACGTGCCCCTGCCTGCGAAGTACCTGAAAAAGCTTCTTAAAACCGTAGCGGGGATAGCGCTCAGCGACCTCGGTCAGCCTCTGGATCACCGCTTCATCACGTCGCGTATCCGGTTGATAACGAAACACCGTCCTGCTTAGCGATAACGTCCTGCATGCCTGGCGTATGCTCATCGTAAATTGCGTGGTCAGATAGTTGACGAGCTCACGCTTTATCGCTGGTTTTAAAGCT
>NZ_QSNX01000056.1:0-712 GCF_009498575.1 Rahnella sp. RcJ3 | reverse complement strand
CTGACCCTGACCCAAAATCCTGCTCCATTCAGAAACAGAATTCCGGCATGATAAATCCCCCCCTGAGCGGAGGTGGTGCCGATGAAAAAGTCACGATTCACCGAAGAGCAGATTATCTTTGCTCTCAAGCAGGCCGAGCTGGGGACGTCCGTGCCGGATGTCTGCCGTAAGCTGGGTATCTCTGATGCCACTTTTTACACGTGGCGCAAGAAGTACGGCGGAATTTCCCCTTCTGAACTCAAACATATGCGGCAGCTGGAAGAGGAAAATCTGCGGCTGAAGAGGCTGGTTGCTGACCTCAGCCTCGATAAGGCCATGTTGCAGGGCGTGCTGGCAAAAAAGAGCTGACGCTGGCACGCCTGCGCGAATGGGTCAGGGATTTACAGGCCCGATACGGTGCCAGCGAAAGACAAATCTGTTTTGCGCTGCGACTCAGCCGCAGCTCGTTCAGGTATCGTTCTGTTGCTGCCGATGACAGTGCGCTGCGCCTGCGCATCCGCGAGATCACCGAAACCCGGGTGCATTACGGTTACCGCCGGGTACACGTGATGCTCAGACGAGAAGACTGGCGCGATAACCACAAAAGGATTTACCGGCTTTACAGCGAGCAGGGGCTGTCGCTGCGCCTCAAACGGCCGCACAGCGCCGACAACCGCAGCCGCAGGGTCTGTATCCGAATCACGTCTGGGGCATGGATTTTGTCTCTGATGCG
>NZ_QSNX01000055.1:0-832 GCF_009498575.1 Rahnella sp. RcJ3 | reverse complement strand
TGTAAGTATCCCAGCTTTAGTTCCACGCACTTTTTGAGACTTCCGGGTTTTCGGCCATCAGCCGGTACTCTTCTGGCGTCAGGTTGTTCAGGGATTCATGAGGCCGCTCGTTGTTATATTCAGCCAGCCAGCGCTCAGTAATTTTCCGCGCTTCATTCAGGGTTCTGAACAGATAAAAATCCAGTATCTCTGTCCGGTATGTCCGGTTAAAACGCTCGATAAACGCATTCTGCGTCGGCTTTCCCGGCTTGATAAATTCCAGCAACACACCATGTTCTTCGGCCCATTGCGCCAGTGCCAGTGAGACCAGTTCTGGCCCGTTATCCATACGAATCTTCCGCGGATAACCGCGGTTTGATCCTGTCTAGCACTCTCACGACGCGTTGCGCCGGGATATTCAGGTCAATTTCTATCGCCAGCGCTTCACGGTTAAAATCATCCACCACATTGAAGGTCCGGAAGCGTCTGCCACACACCAGCGCATCATGCATAAAATCTATCGACCAGCTCTGGTTAAGTGCTTCCGGCGTCGCCAGCGGAGCCGGATTGCGCACCGGCAGACGTTGCTTTCCCTTACGGCGAAAATTCAGTTTCAGCAGGCAGTAAATCCGGTGAACGCGTTTATGGTTCCACCTGTTGCCCTGCCTGCGCAGCAACTGGAACAGCTTCTTAAAGCCGTATCGCGGATAGCGCTCCGCCAGTTCAGTCAGCGCCTGGATCACCGGCTCATCGCGACGGGTATCAGGCTGGTAAAAATAGACTGTCATGCTCAGCGATAATGTCCTGCAAGCCTGGCGTACGCTCATCGAAAACATCTCTTTCACATAGCTGA
>NZ_QSNX01000054.1:0-982 GCF_009498575.1 Rahnella sp. RcJ3 | reverse complement strand
GTGCCGGGCAGCGGGCGCAGGTTAAGGTCAACGCGCGGTGCGGCTTCGCCAAATTCGGGTAAATAGATTTGCTGGTTGTTATTGTCAGTGACGTTGAGGGTGATGTGCGCTGTCCATCTGGCCAGATTTTTACCCGGGGACCACTGCCACAGATCCAGCGCCAGTGTACCTTCCCAGACTCCGCCAACCGGAAGTTTTTTCAATTCATCCCCGTTGATAAACATATAGAGAAAGGTTTCTTTGGCACCGTTGTCAGCCCCCGCAGTGACTAAAAAATGCGTGCCATCTGCCGAACTCGAATGGTAGCCTTTGAGATTAATAACGGCTTGCAGGCCGCTCTTCTTCTCAGTAAAGAGAGTAGGAATAAGCGTATCCCCTGTTGCTCCCCAGTCTCCATTCGCATTTTTGGCTTCGCCACTTTTACATTGCCCGGTCTCCGGAGACGTATTTGATAAACACCGCCAGTTATTTCTCCCCCATAACCTCGGGTCTTCGGTGTCATAACCTCCACTTTCATGCGTCCAGATGCCGAGTGTACTGGGCGGTGTTCCTCTGTCAAAAGTTGCGCTTACAGGCGTATCTCGTCCGGCAGGAGGCACGCTTTCTGCAAGTGCTGGCAGTATTGTCAGCACAGGTGCCAGAGTGGCAAACAGTGCAAAAAAACATGCTCTTTTAACGGACATATTCACTTTCCTTAAAGCTGCGGTGTAAAATTCACAATCAGATGTCCGGTATAATTCCCGGCTTGTTTACTGTTGATATCCATTGTCTTGGTGCTGAGTTCCAGTGGCGCAGGAACACACAATACTGCCTGTGGGATCCCGGGCAGATGTACAGGCCGGATATGAGCGGTCTGAATATCAGAAATCACCAGATCATCACCGCGTATTACGCTGACGTATTTGCCGTCGGGTGCCTGCATTCGCACATAATAATCAATGCGTCCTGAATCCAAATTAGTGTCGCCGTGATCAGAATAAAT
>NZ_QSNX01000053.1:0-1133 GCF_009498575.1 Rahnella sp. RcJ3 | reverse complement strand
GGAAATACGCTGATTAATATGGGCGGCGCATTTATGACGGATGGACCGAGTTTGTCTGGTCAGGGCGGAGCCATTGCGGGTTCTGTGTTCGGCGGGGGATTTGGGAAATATGCGCCTGATTTGCTGGCACCATACATAGGGCTGTCTTATTCAGGTTTAATTGGTGACGCTGGCGGGGCATTTACCTTTGAAACGGTAAATGATGCATTTAAGAAAGCAACTCAAAAAGGAGATAAGTGATGTTGAAGAAAATGACTCCTTATATTTTTATATTGATATTTTTATACATTACAGGATCATTTTTTCTACTAGGATTACTGGCTCGAGGTGTCATTGGATTGATATATACAGCTTCATTAAATATATCGATAGAAGATGTTTTAAAAACTTTAAAAATGAGTGCAGTCGCTGGCATCATTCTGTCTGTTGGAGCTTTCGTCTTTAATCGAATAGATATCTACAACGCCAGTAAAAAGCTCCCAACCGAGCCTGATAAATGACTTTCACAAACGCATATCCCGGTTGCCTGCGCCGGGATATTTTCCCGCTCACTCAGCAAACCGGATCACCGCTATGGACAGCGACTACAACTCGGTCACTGAACAGTCCGGTATTTTTGCCGGTGACGGCGGCTTTGATATCACGGTCGGCGGGCATACCCAGCTCGATGGCGCGGTGATTGCCAGCACAGGTTCGGCGGATAAAAACAGCCTCGACACCGGCACGTTAGGCTTCAGCGACATCGGTAATAAAGCGGAATACAGCACCGAACATCAGGGCGCAGGCATCAGCACCGGCGGGACTGTTGCAGAGAACTTTATCGGCAATATGGCGAACGGCGTACTGGTGGGTGCAGGCGGTGAAGGTGAGGCATCCGGCACCACGAAAGCAGCGATTTCTGCGGGTGATATCACCATCCGCGACAAGGAAAACCAGCAGCAGGACGTGGCGGATTTAAGCCGTGATGCGGAACATGCCAACGGCAGCATCAGCCCGATATTCGACAAGGAGAAAGAGCAGAAGCGGCTGGAGATTGCGCAGGCGCTGGGCGACGCAGGCAGCCAGGCAATGGATATTGCACGGACGGCGGGTGAGATTAAAGGGCTGGAAAAAGCGAAAGCCGCGCATCCGGA
>NZ_QSNX01000052.1:0-1136 GCF_009498575.1 Rahnella sp. RcJ3 | reverse complement strand
GAAGCGTTTTTCCGACGAACAGATCATCAGTATCCTCCGCGAGGCTGAAGCCGGGGTTTCTGCCCGTGAGCTCTGCCGTAAGCACGCCATTTCCGACGCCACCTTTTACACCTGGCGTAAGAAGTATGGCGGTATGGAGGTGCCCGAGGTTAAGCGCCTGAAGTCGCTTGAGGAAGAGAACGCCAGGCTCAAGAAGCTGCTTGCCGAAGCCATGCTGGATAAGGAGGCGCTTCAGGTGGCTCTGGGGCGAAAGTACTGACGACAGACCAGAAGCGGGAAGCCGTGATGTTGATGTGTGATGCGACCGGTCTGTCGCAACGTCGTGCCTGCAGGCTTACAGGTTTGTCCCTGTCGACCTGCCGTTATGATGCTCAGCGTCCGGCTGCTGATGCACATTTATCAGGGCGTATTACTGAGCTGGCGCTTGAACGCAGACGTTTTGGTTATCGGCGTATCTGGCAGTTGCTGCGTAGGGAGGGCCTTCACGTCAATCACAAGCGGGTATACCGTATTTACCACCTTAATGGACTGAGCGTAAAACGCAGACGACGCCGTAAAGGGCTGGCGACCGAACGGTTTCCGCTTCTTCGCCCGGATGCGCCGAACCTTACATGGTCGATGGATTTCGTTATGGACGCACTGGTCAACGGTCGCAGGATCAAGTGCCTGACCTGTGTGGATGATTTCACGAAGGAGTGTCTGACGATCACCGCTGCTTTCGGTATTTCAGGCGTTCAGGTCACGCGTATTCTGGACAGCATCGCGTTGTTTCGGGGCTATCCGGCGACAATAAGAACCGATCAGGGCCCGGAATTTACCTGCCGCGCGCTCGATCAATGGGCCTTTGAGCATGGTGTGGAACTACGGCTTATCCAGCCAGGTAAGCCAACGCAGAACGGATTTATTGAGAGTTTTAACGGACGCTTTCGCGATGAGTGTCTGAACGAACACTGGTTCAGCGATATCGTTCACGCCAGGAAAACCATTAACGACTGGAGGCAGGATTATAACGAGTGTCGTCCACATTCGGCACTGAATTATCTGACGCCATCAGAGTTTGCAGCACGGTGGCGAAATGGAAAATGTGAAGGTAAACAAACCGACATTACTAACTGACGGTTGTATCTAATCCTGGG
>NZ_QSNX01000051.1:0-1234 GCF_009498575.1 Rahnella sp. RcJ3 | reverse complement strand
TGAATAGACCCGGGTTTCGTAGACACTTTTTTGCCTCATAATGGAGGCCTAATGAAGGAGTGTTTATGTCAGTCAAAACGTTCACTGAAGAATTCAAAATTGAAGCCGTAAAACAGATCACTGAGCAGGGGTACCCTGTATCTGAGGTCTCCTCTCGACTTGGTGTCTCCACTAATAGTCTTTACGCCTGGGTTAAGCGCTACCAGAAGCCGGAGCCGCAGCGTAAGCAGGACGATGCACTTCAGCATGAAGTAAAGCGCCTCAGGCAAGAACTTAAGCGAGTAACTGAAGAGCGGGATATCTTAAAAAAGGCCGCCGCGTACTTTGCAAGAACGTCAGGCTGAAGTACGCCTTCATTAAAAAAATGTCGTCCTTTTATGCTGTACGCAGGTTATGCCTGGTTCTTGGCCTCCATCACAGCGGTTATTACCAGTGGCTAAAGCGGCCTAAATCTTTGCGTACCCGGCAAGATGAACGGCAAACAGGCTTGATTAAACAACTGTGGCTTGAAAGCGGTACGGTTTACGGCTATCGAAAAATCTGGCTCGATATGAAAGATCTGGGTGAATGCGTCGGACGTAACAGGATCGCGCGCCTGATGAGGCTCGCTGAACTAGCATCTCAGACTGGATACCGAAAACGACGCTATTACGGTGGCGGAAAGCCTTCTTTTGCCAGTCCAAATTACCTTGAACGCCAGTTCGTTGTCCCAACCCCAAATACGCATTGGGTGAGTGACATGACTTATATAAGGACGCATGAGGGTTGGCTGTATCTGGCTGTTGTTCTTGATCTCTTCTCACGCAAGGTTATCGGCTGGAGCATGGGCGGACGAATGACCGCTGAGTTAGTAATGGATGCATTATTGATGGCGGTATGGCGACGTAAACCAACGGCAGAAGTATTAATCCATTCAGATCAGGGCTCTCAATATACGAGCGAAAGATGTCAGCATTTTATGACAGCTCACAATTTAAAAAGCAGCATGAGTCGTCGGGGTAATTGCCATGACAACGCAGTGGCAGAAAGCTTTTTCCAGTTGCTAAAACGGGAACGCATAAAGAAACGGATCTATAAAAATAGGGAAGAAGCGAAGGCTGATATCTTCGATTATGTCGAGATGTTTTATAATGCTAAACGCCGCCACAGTGCCTGTGAGGATCAACCCCCTGCAGTTTATGAAAGTGCCTGGTTCATGAGGCACGGAACAGTCTAGGAAACTAGGGTCTATTCA
>NZ_QSNX01000050.1:0-1405 GCF_009498575.1 Rahnella sp. RcJ3 | reverse complement strand
GAAAGATTGTTTTGGAAAAACTCTAAAGCCGTGGCCAGTTTTTGTTGACCATATATGGACGCCCCGGGTGTTACAAGTACTGGTTCGATACGGTTTGCGACCATATATCCGGCGTCGTTAGTGGGTTAATTTACCCGCGCCATGATGTTATCCGAGCCCTGTTTCCTTATCACTACACCGGTATATGATTACCCAGGTCAACTTCAGGCTGTTACAGGGACGGTAGCCGTTTTCTCATCAGTGCCTGCAAACTCAGTTAAATAAGTTTCTGTAAATTGCTGTTTTTAGCTAATTCATCGCAACGGCCTTCTGCATATTCAAATCAACCCCATCTGTCAGCACACGCCAGATAATTCTCGTCAGTTTATTCGCCAGTGCAACCGTGGTTTTCAGGAACCCTCGACGAGCTTCAAGCCTTTGCAGCCAAAGGCCCAGACTGTCATCGCGCTTTTTCATACAGCGCATTACAGACCGTGCTCCATGGATGATTAATGTTCTGAGACTACGATTGCCATTTTTTGTCACGGAGGATAATCGTTGCTTGCCTCCCGAACTGTGCTGCCGGGGAACCAGGCCACACCAGGCGGATAACTCTCTGCCGTTGGAAAATTGCCCTGCATCCACTTCACTGATAAACGCTGCCGCGATGAGCGGGCCGACTCCCGGAATAGTTAACAACTGGCGATAGGCAGCTTGTTGTGAAGACAATGCAGCAATTTCCTTATCCAGTCCGGTGACGCGTTCATTCAGCGCCTGCATGTCTTCCCGCAATGTAGAAAGTAAACGGCGGACAGTGAACGTTAACTCATTCGACGCGTCTTCCATCAGTTCAGGCAGGTGCTGCTGGAGGCACTGTATCCCGACAGGGATAATGAGACCATATTCAGCGAGCAGAGAACGAAGCTGGTTAGCCAGCGCCGTTCTTTGCTCAACCATGAGCTGACGGGTATTTCGCAGCGCTTTGATATCCTGCTGCTCAGCAGTTTTGACCGGAACAAAGTGGATGCCAGGGCGGAGTGCTGTTTCACAAATCGCCAGCGCATCATTAGCATCGTTTTTCTGGCTTCTGACAAAGGCTTTAACGTGCTGGGCAGGTATCAGTCTGACGTTGTATCCCATCGTTCTGAAGGTTCTGCCCCAGAAGTGCGAAGTAGAGCATGCCTCCATCGCGATAAGCGTTCCGGGCTCGAAGTGTCGAACGCAATCCAGCAATTTTGAACGGGAGATCTTCTTGTTATATGCAATTGAACCATCAACCATCCAGACGCATACCTGAAAAACAGATTTGGCAATGTCGATACCAACAACTCTGATTGTGTTCATGTGATATCACTCCTGAATTAATTGCAGTCAATAGAGTATGGCACTGGCTACTTCAGGGAGGGGCGTCCATAACATCACTACA